>SFBI01000099.1 GCA_007095845.1 Microcystis aeruginosa Ma_MB_S_20031200_S102 | reverse complement strand
TTCTTGTTTTAATTCTCCATGTACGCGGTCTTTAAAAGCCTCTATTTCGTTCCAAGACACGATTAAGAGTGGCTTTTAGGCTAAGTATAATTACTCATCGCGTAAGTGAGATGCTCCCATGCAAGACATGGTGGAAACCAGTTTCAGCTTTTACAAACAGTTTACTGATAACCTTGAATTTAAGGAGCAGCTCCTCGGTTTTCTCTTTAATCGATTGCTACAGCGATCAAATGCGTCCGAAGCAAAAACAGACTCAGTTTAGCATTCGATCGAACTTTCCCGCCGATCCTCGACCAATGACAGGGTAAGAACAGGGGTCTTCAGCCCGACATTTGAGATAAAATCGATCTAGTTTAAAAATTTAATTCCGAAACTATGTTCGACGCACTGGCCGACCGCTTAGAAGACGCATGGAAAAAATTACGAGGTCAAGATAAAATCTCCTCGGCCAATATACAAGAAACCCTCAAAGAAGTCCGGCGGGCTTTATTAGAAGCAGATGTTAACCTACAGGTAGTCAAGGGATTTATTGCTGAGGTCGAAAAACAAGCCCTCGGAGCTGAAGTTATTTCCGGAGTCAATCCCGGCCAGCAATTTATCAAAATTGTCTATGATGAATTGGTCAAAATTATGGGGGAAAGTAACGTCCCTCTAGCTCAGGCCGATCAACCCCCCACCGTAATTTTAATGGCTGGGTTACAAGGGACAGGAAAAACCACCGCCACCGCCAAATTAGCCCTATATCTCCGCAAACAGTCCAAAAGCTGCCTAATGGTGGCTACTGATGTTTACCGTCCGGCGGCCATTGACCAATTAATCACCCTCGGTAAACAGATAAATGTTCCTGTCTTCGAGATGGGTTCTCAGGCTAATCCCGTCGATATCGCCCGTCAAGGTGTGCAAAAAGCCAAAGAATTAGGCGTAGATACCGTTATCATCGACACCGCCGGTCGTTTGCAAATAGACACCCAGATGATGGGCCAACTAGCACAAATCAAGAAAATTGTCAACCCCGACGACACTTTATTAGTGGTGGATGCCATGACCGGTCAGGAAGCGGCCAGTCTCACCTACACTTTTCACCAACAAATCGGCATCACGGGGGCAATTCTCACCAAACTCGATGGCGATACTCGCGGTGGTGCGGCCCTATCAGTGCGGCAAATATCGGGACAACCGATTAAATTTGTTGGGGTTGGGGAAAAAGTAGAAGCTTTAGAGCCGTTTTATCCCGATCGCCTCGCCAGTCGTATCCTCAATATGGGTGATGTCCTGACCCTAGTAGAAAAAGCTCAGGAACAGTTAGACCTAGAAGACGCAGCCAAAATGCAGGCCAAGATTTTAGAGGCTAAGTTTGATTTTAATGACTTCCTCAAACAGATGCGGCTGTTAAAAAATATGGGTTCCCTAGGGGGAGTTTTAAAGTTAATCCCCGGTCTGGGTAAACTGAGCGGGACGGATATCGAAAAGGGGGAAAAAGAGTTAAAACGCACAGAAGCGATGATTAATTCCATGACTACCGAGGAGCGTGCTAACCCCGATTTATTGGCTAAGTCTCCTAATCGTCGTCGTCGCATTGCCAAGGGTTCGGGACATCCAGAAACCGAAGTCAGCAAACTAATTGCTAATTTTACCAGAATGCGATCGATGATGCAACAGATGGGACGAGGACAAATGCCCGGGATGCCCGGTATGCCTGGGATGCCCGGGATGGGTGGCGGAATGTTTGGGGGTGGTAATCAACCGGGGTTCCGCGGCCAAGGTGGCAGCCCGAAAAAACCGAAGAAAATCAAGAAAAAGAAAGGTTTTGGCGATTTATGAGGAAAGGCAAGGGAGCAAGCATCAATCCGGGTGAGTTGGGCAAACCCTGATTTTTCCGGAAAAAATCTCGACACTGTTAATTTTACAGTCAGACACCAGAGTATTTTTAATACTAAATCTGGTTATTAAAGACTGATTATTTATTCCCCTTTGCCTTTTGCCTCTCCTCATAACTAGGGTTTGCTGAAAAAGTTTGTTGGTGGGGTTAGGAGTCAGGAGCCGGTCGTTTCAGGCTTTGTTGTCCTCTTTTTTTTGTACCAGTTTGTGTACTCAAAAAATGATAATGCAAGGTTTTTGAATATCCCAATCCTATATTCTTGCACTAACATCAGATTTTAGCAGGTCAAAAGCCTTATTTTAAAAGGGTTTTACCATTATTCAGCAAACCCTAACTAGCCTGTACTCAACGGATTTAGTATTAATTGATTTTTTCTGAGAAAAAAATTTACAATTCTTCACCTTGACAAAAATCCATCATTGTAGGCATAATCCTTACTGCCAAAGGCTTGTCAGCAATATATTAGTAAAAGTTATCAATTGAATGTTAATAATTGCAGAAAGTGGGAATAGGGGGATTTATCCCCCTATTCCCATGGGCGACCATCCGTTTTAACCGATGGCTAACCCTCGCTCAAGATTTTATGGTTTCATGATCGATCGGTCAATCAGAGATTAGGATGGGGATGTTTCCTCTACGGAAGTGATTTTAGTCGTATTTCTTGCCACCTCTGTTTCCGCTTTCGCTTCTGCCACTAAATCTTGCCAAGATTGACCAGCTTCGGCAAAAGTAGCTTGCAGTTTTTCACTAGCTTCCATCCCTAATTTGATCCCGCTTTTGGCCGCATTGCGACCTGTATCTGTAATAGCTTTGCCAGTCTGGGGACTAGCTAAACTAACTAGGGAACCCAGTACTAAAATTGCGACGACTCCAACACCGCCAACAACCAGTAATTCTTCCATAAAAACCTCCTGAATGAGTTGTTCACTATTAACCGTCTATTTTTCGCTAGTTGCCTTAGCTTTTTTAGCGGTTCTGATTTCGGCCTGTGCTTCCGCTACCAGATCGTTCCAGGATTCGCTGGCCTCAGCTAGATAGGTTTGCACGGTGTCAGCGGCCTCTGCACCCCACTTGATTCCCTGTTTGGTCATGTCGCGCCCAGTTTCGGCGACCTTTTCCCCAGTTTCAGAGTTGCTTAAGGCTCCAATAGCGGGTGCGATCGCCAATGCCGCCAAACCAACCCCTAGGGCGAAAATTGGTTCAATACCTAATAAAAATTCCATGAGACCTCACAAATTTGCTCGATTTTGGATTTTGTTTGACTGTTAGACGTTCGCCGCATCTCGATAGGTCGTCTTCTCGCCACCGAGGGCTGGACGCAAGCCGTTCAGTCCAGCTAAAATAGCCGAACCATTATTGATGATAATCGCTAGGAGCGGATCGAGGGCAAAGAGAACCCCCACCGCCAGCGCCCCCAGGTTAGGAATGCCGACAATTAAGGCATTTTGGTAGATAATGTCCATCACTTGCTTGCTGATCTCGATCGCGTGGGTCAAGCCGCTGAGATCGTTATCCATCAGTACCACGTCGGCAGTTTCCCGAGCGATGTCGCTCCCTGCGGCAAAGGAAATCGAGACATCGGCATAGGCAAGGGCGGCCGAGTCATTAATGCCATCGCCGATAAAGGCAACGGTTTTCCCTTGCGCTTTTAGTTGCTGCACCACTTCCACCTTCCGTTCTGGGAAAGCTTGGGCGTGGACCTCATCCCGGCGCATTCCTAACTCTTGGGCCACTGCATCGGCTACCTGCTGCACATCGCCGGTGAGCATATGGGTGCTGATTCCTTGCTGGTGTAACTCAGCAATTACCCCGGGGCTTTCGGTGCGGATCGGATCGGCATACATGATAACGCCAATTAAGATGCCATCCCGGGCCACATAGGCCAGAGAAACGCCTCCCGTCTTAAACTGCTCACTGGCACTAATGTCGATCCCTTCCGTTTTCATAAAGCGGCTGCTCCCCACCAGTAGCTGCCGCCCTTCGATTTGGGCGACCACTCCCAACCCGACCCGATAATCCCACTCCTCGCAGGTTTTCGTTGCCGTCCCCTGTTGTTGGGCCTGTTGGACGATGGCATGGGCGACGGGGTGGCTCAACCCCTGTTCCGCCGAAGCCGCCAGACAGAGAATTTCTGCCGGGGTAACTCCCTCGGCGGTAACTTGAATGTCGGTGACGGAAGCATTGCCCTGGGTCAGGGTTCCCGTTTTGTCAAAGACGACGCAATCGACTTTTGCCAACATTTCGATCGCTCGGCCGCTGCGGATGTAAACCCCGGTCCGGGCAGCGTAGGTTAATCCGGCTAAGACGGCGGTGGGGACAGATACGCGGATGCCGGTGCCGAAGTCGAGGGTGACAATCGCCGTTGTCCGGGCTAAATCTCCCGTGAAAGCAAAAATGCCCGCCCCAATCATTAGGGTGGGCAACACGGCAATGTTGGCAAATTTGGCGGCATAGTTTTCTACGCGGGTGTCGTGGACAGGAGCGGCTTTCATCAGTTCCACGACTACGCCGGCGCGGGTATTATTCCCCGTCCTTTCCACGAGAATTGCCAATTGTCCTTCTACCAACAGGGTGGAAGCATAGACCTCATCATCTACTTCCCGGTGGACGGGAACCGATTCTCCTGTCAGTTTCTGTTGGTCAATTAGTCCCTGTCCCCGGATAATCTTGCCGTCAATGGGAATTAAATCTCCCGGATAGACGATGACGAGATGGCCTTCTTTTACGTCTTTGAGGGGAACTTGCACTTCTACGCCGTCCTGTTCGATCCAGGCGTATTTGCCCAAACTGTCGAGTAAATCTAGGGTCTGGCGTTCGCTAGAGCGAGCGGTGACATCGCGAATTACTTCCCCAGATTCGATCAAACTGATCATGAAGGCGGGGGGAATGAAATGGCCCTGGGCGGCGCTGAGGGTGATGGCAAGGGAGTCGAGGAAATCGACGGTTAATTGTTTTTCTTCCCTGATGGCTTCCCAAGCTCGACCGTAGGCGGGCAGACAGGCGGCTAAAATTAACCCCCCAACGAGCAAGGGGGGCAGTTCTAGGGGAAAGGCGACAAGAGCGAGGGCTAAACTGGCAGCGGGAATGCCCAACCGCTCCCAATAGTTAATTTCGTGGGATGTTGGTGCTGTCGCTGCCTTGGTGGTTAAGAGATAGCCGAGATCGGCCTCTTCCATTGAGAGTAGGATATATTCCCGTAGTTGTTCGGGGGAAATTTCCTCGTAATTGTATTCAATAATCAGGGATTCAGCCGCCTCATTGCAGCGAACTTGTTCGATGACATTACTATCCTCTAATATTGCCACTAAGTTGCTGGCATAGTCAGGATCGTAACCCAGACGCTCGATTTTGACCCGCCAGCGTCCTTCGAGGGAGTGAAGGAGTTGATAGTCTTGGGAAAACCTGTGAGGTTTGGGGACAATTGCCGCGGTTTCGTTAAGTATGTCTGGTTGGACAATTACTTTTTCTGTAGTATCTGTGAAGGTCATCTTGAAGGGTGTTGGTTAGTATATGCTTGACACTTGCATCAACCATTTTTTATTGTCAGGAGGGAAGACGGGGAATCAACCCAGAACTCGTGTCTGCAAGCAAGCTGTCTGTACTTCGTCGAGATTAATGGCAGACTCCAGTATAGTTGACATTACCGTGCTGAAGTTTAAAAACGCGAGCATTGTTGTCTAAACTAAAGCTTAGAGGAGTACCAGCTTGACTTTTGCCTTTAAAGGTATTGTTGCCCTGATAGGTTGTTAGAGCTAGTCCCACGGGTTGCATTTGTGGGGGAGTGGCCGCTCCAAAGGTATCAATCGTGATAGATTGACGTTCTTTGTCGATAACCACCACGTCTGCTTCGGCAATGTCCGTCACTGATTCCACTATGGTTACGGCAACGGGCCGTTTTCTCTGGATCGATGCGTCATCAATGACAGAGGTATAAAAATAGATTTTCGTTCCTCTGTCTGTCTTCCCCCTAGCAACGCAGAGAATGCCATTTCCTAGACTGGGTGCTTGGGCTAAAACAGGCTTAATGGGCAAGCTGGGCAAGGAAAGCAAGGTTACAGCCGCTAAGAGGGCGGCCTTGTTAGGAATTTTTAACATTTTTCGGCAAGGGGTAAATTAACTTTTGGTCATTGTACTAAAAAAAGTGAAATTTTGCCAGAGTTTTGAGGCGGATCGTTTTTTTTCCCCACTGGGTAGTGAGACCAAATCCTGTTATAGCGTTTCCTGTTCGCAAGAGGTACATTGTCGATGTTGAAAACCCTAATTAGCAAAGGTTTAACTGTGCCACACAGGTGTGATAACCGATAACCGCCATATTTACAAAAGCTTGTATAGTAAAGCTTTGAGTTTTTGTTAGATTGATATTTATCAACTTTAGAGCATTGCTGGACAGAGAGGGAGCTTGGGGAATTTTCTACATTGTAAGTTCGGAAGAACCAATTATTCCTATTCTTCTTCCTTCCACACAGAAACGAGCTTTTAGCTTAACAAATTAGGTTTTAGTTTCTGGAGAAATTATAGAGAATTACTATTACTAAGTTATTGGGGACAATCGGCAATTTTACCCTTAGTTTCTTTGAGTTTCTCTCGAACAACTTGACACAATTCAGGACTAAATTGAGCGTCTTTGAGACTTTTAACAGTTTCAAGTTGTTTGACTGTTAATCCGATCACTTTTTTTAGCTTTGCACCAGACAAGTCTGCACCAGTTAAATCGGTACCTTTTAAAATTGCACCAGTTAAATCGGCATCTTTTAAAATAGCATCTTGTAATTGTGTGCCTATTAAATGCGCTCTTGGCAATTCTGCCTTTTCTAAAACAGCACCTTGTAAATCTAAGCCATCTAAAACCTGATCCGATAAGTCAGCTTCAGACAAATCTGAGTTAGGTGCAATTTTATAAGCTCGATCAAATAATATTCGATATTCTTGATTATCGACCTCCTCAATTGTTCTCTGATCGTAAATAGCTTTATCTAATTTCGCTCCCTCCAAACTAACACCTCTTAAATTAACTCCAATTAAATTAGCTTTTTCTAGAATAGTATTTTTCAATCCTTTCTTACTAATCTTGGTTAAATCTACACAGGATAAGTTGACTTTAGTTAAATCTCGATCAGATAAGTCGATGCCGATTAAGTTGATTTTTGCTTGACAATCCTTAATATTCTTTGGTAAATTAATTAATCCTTTTTTATACTTATTCGATGTCGGAAACTGACTGAGGTTTTCTATTTTGGGGTTCGATGGATTTTTAAAAATTGAGGAAGACTGGCGATGTCGAGTAATAAAATAAACTACTTTTAAAAATTCTTCATAGATTTTGGCAACTTGCTCAAAGTTACCGTTGGGTCTATCAAAATCTAACTTGGTTTCTTCATTAATTAATGCTCCCGTAAAATTAGTTCTGCTATCAACTTTAACCTTGATTAAATTTGCTCCTCTTAGGTCAGCATTTTCTAAGTTAGCACCGCTTAAATCTGCTTCCGTAAGATCGGCAGCTCTCAAGTCGGCGTGTTCTAGGTTAGCCTGTCTTAAATCCGCTTGTTTTAGTTTAGCTTCTTTGAGATTTGCCATCATTAAGTTAGCATTAATTAACACGGCATCTTTTAAATCTGCTGATTCTAAAATTGCCTTAATTAAAACCGCATCTTCTAGATTTGTTTTAGCATCTAGATAACTTTTTAAACGAGCATTTTTAAGATTAGCTCCGATGAGGTTAGCTTTTTGTAAATTAGCACCACTTAAGTTAGCACCTTCAAGGTCAGCAAAGTTCAGGTAAGACCCACTAAGATCACTCCGGGATAAATCGGCTTTTGTCAGTGTGGCAGAGCTTAAATCAGCTAACCCTAAATTAGCACTAATCAGGTTGACTTTCTCTAATTTAGCCCCAATAAGCTTGACTTCTCGTAAAGTAGTTTTTTCCAAATCTCGATTAGATAAATCTATTCCCACTAAATCACCTGGATTGTCGGGATTTTTATTTTCAATATAATAAGCTTTAGCAGCCATTAATTTTTGACGATCATAATCATCTAGTTTCGTTTCTTTATCAAAAAGAACTCCCTTTAATTTAGCATTATCTAATATAGCCCCCTCTAAATTGGCTCCTCTTAAATCAGCATCCTCCAGATTTGCATCTGTTAAATCCACTCCTCTTAAATCAGCTTTTCGGAGATCTGCGCGTCTTAGATCAGCATCTTTAAAGTCCTTCTGTGGTGGCTGCAAGTCTCTTTTGAGGGGATTAAAACGGCTAATTTTGTAAAACTTTGCCGAATTAAAAAAGATACTTTTATCGAGTTTAGTATGATCATCATAGATTGCATGATTGATTTTAACATCTTTCAAGGCGGCACCGGTAAAATCAGCCCCTCGGATATCTGCGTAAGTTAAATTAGCATCCCTCAAATCAGCATTAATTAACTTGGTATTTCTGAGATTAGCGTGACCTAGATTCGCTTTTTGTAAATAGGTATTGCTTAGATCTACTTCTTGTAAATCTGCTTTGTTTAATTCGAGATACTTACATTCTTTTTTAAGATCTTTTTCGTCTTTTTCACGATCACAGATTAAATGGGTGCCTTTTTCTAATTTAAACCAATCAAAATTTGGAGTATTAAAGTTATATCTCATCCCTTCAAAACGTGCATCTTTTGAAGAAGTATTCAGCAGACTAGCATTTCTCAAATCTGCATTAGATAAATTAGCTCCATCTAGATTAGCATTGGTGATATTTGCTCCATTTAAAATGGCATTGGACAGGTTAACATTCTGTAAATTTGTCCCTCTTAAATCGGCTCCCGTTAAGTCAGCTTTTCTGAGACTCGCTCCAGTTAAATCGGCCCCCTCTAGATCGGCATCCTTTAGGTTTGCTCCGTCAAGATTGGCATTCTGTAATTGTGACTTGGATAGATCATTATTTGCCATATCAACTCCGGGTAAATTAGCTGATTTGAGATTTACTCCCACCAATTTGACGCAATCCTCTTGCATCCCAACTTTTGTTAATAGCCAAGTAAATATATTTTCTGGCATTTTACAACCACTACTGAGAGACTCCAAGGCATCAATTCTTCCGTTACTAGCAGGATCTTCTCTCGCTGAACGGAGAACAGTCCAAGCATCATTATTCTCTTGCGCTCGTCGTTTATCCGTTTCCCACCAATAGGTGATTACACCGGCAAAAATCCCAAAAGCAGTAAAAATTGAGCCTATTTTGAGGATAAGCTCAAAATCAGTCCAATCAAATCGGTATTCATTTAATAAATTTTTGCATTCTTCTGGGGATAAGCCACTATCTTCTGATAGCTTTTGTAAGTCGATGGCTTCTTGAATAGGGTTTTTCGCTTTTTGCTTAATTTCTTTTATTCTATTGTTAATTTCTTCTTCCGATAAAATCTTGGTTTGTTTTAGTAAGTCCTTATATTCATCTAAAGAAAAGCCCAAAAAATTAGACTCTGACAGTTCTTTTAAAAGCTTCAACTTTTTAATATTATCTTTTTCATTGTTAATTCGGTCTAATTTTTCATGAATCTTTTCCCCTATATGCCGATTAAAATATTCTTGGATCTTGTCAAAACTTTCTTGCTCCTCTCTTGCTATACGATGTAGAGCCAGACTTTGCTGCGGTTCTGGCAAGGGGATAATCCTTTCCAGTTTACCTTTGATTTTTTCATATTTTGGGTCGTTCTTATTACTCATTTTCCTGTCCTCCAGCTAATAATAGATCACGAAAAACACAATAGAAATATACTAGATCGGCAAACTTATCGTTAAGAAGAGTCGCTCTTGATCGCCTTAAGGCTGAATTGGTCTAACAAAAAAATTTATCTGGTCGGGGAACTTTTTTTATGCAGATAACGCCCTATTTTTACCCATACTATCTAACCAGCCAAAAAAAAACAAGACCATCAGCAGGATGCTTAATTTTTCTTAAACAAAAGGGCTCTTCGTTACCCTTTATGCTAAATCAACATACAAGATGCCAAGATAACATACTTCTAACCCAAAAATTCCGAAAATTTCTAAAGCCATAGCCTCTCCGTTTTATTAGTTTAAGTTTATTGTTGATTCCCTCGACCATCCCATTCGTTGTCCTTCGCTCGAAATAACTAATAATTTCTTCAAACCAGTTTCGGATTGTTTGACAACTCTTGGTAAAAACACTAGAGGATTTTGCCAACCATTCCGAGATGGATAGCATTCCCTCTGTCGGATTCTCTGAGGTTTCATAAATCTTTCTAAATTCTTCCTTTAATTCCTGCATCTTTTTCAAATTTGGAAAATT
>SFBI01000098.1 GCA_007095845.1 Microcystis aeruginosa Ma_MB_S_20031200_S102 | reverse complement strand
TATGCCTATCGGCGCGGTTTGTTTGTGATTAAGCAGTCGGGGGAAACGGTTAAAATTATCAATGATGCTCAGTTTCAACCTTTGGGTTTTGCTTAAGCTGTTTAATCTCTTTTTTAAGAAGATGTAATTCTGCGATCGCCCTTTTAATTAATAATGAATAGTTGATAATGTAAACTGTCAGGAGTCATTTGGGAAACCATTATGGAAATAAAAAACATTAAACAAAAAGCCAGAAATTTAATCGATAAGTTGCCAGATAATTCTACATGGGATGATTTGATGTATGAGATTTATGTGAGACAGGCAATTGAAGCGGGGTTAGCCGATAGTGAGGCGGGAAAGGTTATTTCTGTGGCAGAGGTACGCACTAAGTTCAAGCTAGAGCCATGAAAGTTTTCTGGACAGAAACCGCCGTTAATCATTGATCAGCCATCTACAACTACATATCACAAAACTCCCCTCAATATGCTCAAAGACTGGTTGAAAGATTGACTAGACGCTCAGAACAGATCGCTAATTTTCCCTTTTCGGGTCGTCTTGTTCTGGAGTTTGAAACTGAGCAGATGCGAGAAGTTATCGAGGGTTCTTATCGCATAATTTATTATATCAAGCCTGAGCAAATCGATGTTATTGCGGTACTTCATGCGGCCCGAAATATTGAAAATCCACAGGACTAACGATAATCCAAGACCATTGGGGGAGTAAATTACTGGCAGCAGTGAAGATTACCAAAAAGCGCAAGAAAGCTCCAACGGGTTAGCTATCCCTCTGGGATGAGTGGGAGGCCAATAGTCCAGAAATTATTGAGGTGACTCATCAGTTCATCTTGACTAATTGTCACAACCCGCAGCGGGCGATATTTCTCGATTGATCTTAAATCTTTGGTTGAGACTGCAAGAAAGCACGGTGCAGGGGAGAAAGTTGAAAACCCATCTCCCCTAGCCTCGTATTATTATCCGAGAAGTATTGAGTTCCAGGGCATTGATCGGCTTAACTATACCAAGGGCATCAGGGTAACGGTGATGAGTGATCGGCAGAAAGATGGCAGACCGAAGACACTACAATTGACAAACCTGTAAATCCATGTTACACTTGATAATTGATAGATAAAACTATCATTAGCATAATTGTTCTTAATTAACCATAATACTTGTATTCTCATTAGCCTTGACATTTCAGTTTGAGTGTGATGGGAATCTTGAGTAAACTGACTAAATTTCAAGGAGCAACTAAATGCCTGAGAGTTTACAAGGTGAGAAATGTGACGATACTGCAACTAAGGCTAATCAATTTTTAAATACTAGAAACGACCTTATAAGTTATCAAACAAAAAGATTAGACAATCTTTCTGATTTTGAACAACTTGAGCAAGCCTTAATGAATTTTACAAGCAATAAGAAAGATACGGTAAAATATATTCTAAAAAAAGTTTGTGAAGAAGCTAAGTGTCAAGTTGCAGCGATTTTTTTAATCTCTAAGGATGATGTACTAGAGCGTTTTGCCATTCAAGGCAAAGACGTTAATGGTGAGCCAATAGATGATACATGGCTACAAGAAGAGAGGTATGCGAAAGGGGAGAGTTTCACTGGCAGCGCTGCCAATCCATCTGATGGATCATATGGGAAGGTTACTGGAGAGCTTTTCCAGTATGAAAATTTGAAGTATAGGCAGGAGTATTCTGATAAGCTAGGCAAATTAATCTCTGCCATTGCCTTACCTTTGAATGGACGAAACAAAACCTATGGAGTATTGAGAATTATAAACAAAGTTGATGATCAGGGCAATATTGACGATCTGGCAAGCTTTGATCCCTGTACAGTAGCTTTCTTAGCAGGAGTCGCCTCTGCTAAACTATCTAATATTCACAGGGATTCTGAGATTAATATACTCAATTACTTGACATACCTTGCAGATATTATCCCAGTTGATTCCTTCGACAAGTATCAAGAAAGGATGTATGACGAAATTTTCAAATACTTAGTCGGCAACGAGACTCCATATAAAGTTGCCATTCTTTACAGAAAAAACTTGTCTTCTGAAGTAATGGAAGTTTTACGATTTTCTGAAGTATCTGGAGTAAGTAATTCATGTCGAGTTTATCTTGAAGAGGTTGGAAAGGAGTTTGCAGAAAAAATCTCTTCAAATACTTGTCAATTTATTGAAGGAGTACATGAGGAGAAAAACAATAATCGGTTTATTCAAACTGATTTAAAACATTTTGAAGATTCAAAACTTGAAGCCTTTGGCGTTTTCCCACTTTTCTTTGAGGGAAAATTCATCGGAGCTATTGCTCTATTTTTTGGATATAATTTCAAGCTATTCGATAATAATCTTAGCTTTTTACAAAGTTTTTCTTCTTTACTTGCCATATTAGTTAACAAACAAACTCGGGCAGAGAGACTAAGGGAGTTTGAAAGTCTTGCTGAAGATTGGATTAATGAAACAAGTCATTTATCCTCAACCCATGAGGCGATTATACATCCTAACTATCAGAGAATTATTGGAATGGGGCAAGATGTTATACCATTTTTGCTCAAAAATCTTAAAGAGCCAAAAAGCCTGCCTAGCCGTTGGTTTTGGGCATTAAAAGCTATTTCTGGTGAAGATCCGGTTCCTAAAGACAGCCGGGGTAAGTCTAAGGAGATGATCGATGCTTGGTTGCACTGGGGTATCCGAAAGGGATATATTAAAGGGGATATATTAATGAACACTAAATCATCTATTTAAAAAGTATGTGTATTGTAATCATTAACGGTGATAGTCATATAACCAGTCCGATAACTCTTTATTACAATTCCTTTGCTTGGGCAGTAAATGATCAAGAACGTTGTTGGTTTCCCGATGGATTTGAGACTGAATATTGGCCGGCTGGAGTACGAAGGGAGAACACTCTAAGTGCCTTCATAGATGCCTATAGCACCAACGGTTTTGAAGTTTGCCCAACTCGTGATCCTCATTTAGAGTTTAGTCCTAACGGTTTTTTTGTTGAAAAAATCGCTATTTATACTATTGATGGTAGGCCCTCTCACGCCTGTCGGCAATTAAACAGTGGAAGATGGACGAGTAAAATAGGAGTTCGTGAAGATGTAGAACATGAATTAGTGGAAGATTTTATTGTAGAAATTGAAGGGATACGTAGGAGTCTTGGAAACCTCAGCATTATTATGAGGCTAATACATGATTAATAGTAGGCTAGAGTCTAGCTCTGCTTTCAGATAAGATATTTATCTTAAGTTTGCTTGTGGAAGTTCTGCAAGTGTAAAGATATGCTATAATTGGAATGAGTCAAAGTACCAAAGTTAAGCGTTTAGAGGAAGTAGCGAATTGCCATCAAAAGCTAAATATTATGTTCGGCAAGTCTTTCAGCAAAATTAAGTCTCTGACTATGTACACCAAAATAGCTAAGTTATAATTTATGGAAAATAATCAACTTATAGAAAGAAGGTTTGACGGCAAGATAGGTGATGATTATAGTCTCTGGCAATCTGCTCGTCCTCATCTTAAAAAGTTAAGACAAGAGTTAGTCAAACTACTAATTAACTATCAAAACTCTTGCCCAAAGGAATCGCTGATCCTAGAAATTGGGTGTGGCGATGGAGAATTAACTGAGATGATCCTATCTGAAGCAAAAAATATTAAGATAATCGCTATCGATAACGAACCTTCGATGATTCAAAAAATCCGCTCAAGGCTTTCACATTACCTATCTCAAGATACTCTTGTTGTTATTCAGGATGATGTTTTAAACTTTTTGCAAAGTTATCCTTTGAATAACTTTAATTTTATTGTTTCTGGATTCACTTTTCACAATATGTTGGCACTCTATCGTTTTCAAGTATTTCAACTATTATATAGTCGGCTTCTCATTGGAGGTAAGTTATTAGACGCTGATAAAATCGCGCAAAGAGGTGAACAGCATAACCGTGATATAAAGTGGCAATATGATAAATTCTTTGAAGTCCTTGTATCTGCTGAAAGGTTCGATCTCCTGAAAGAGGTTATGTTGCACTATACTACGGATGAACAACCTAATAGAATACGCTATGAAGATGAAACAATCTCTGAACTTTCAGAAATTGGATTTCAAGAAGTTACCCTATACTTACGTCAATATATGGATGCACTGATTATAGCCTCTAAATAGAATTTTACCCGATTGTTAGCACCTAAGTTAAATATCTTGGGATTCAAGTCTTGAAGCTAACGTGGAAATTCTCTTCGCTCCATAAACAATTCCCCCACCCCCACCTTGGTAAAAGTGATGGTATATAAGAATTGGAAATGTAAAGTCGCTCAAGTCTGCATTTTCAAGCTCCAACCATATACCTCCTCTTCGCCAGCCAACGCAATCGCCAAAACGCTCCCATACTTCCCGATTATAGTCTTCTGTACCCCCTCGGTCACGGTAAATTCTCGCCTGTCCCTTGATCCCGAATTGCTGGTTACTGTATTGCATCCAGAGTCGGTCGATTTCATTAATTACCTCTAGGGATATCTGTCTAAAAAGGGTATAGAAGTCTTGTAAATTTTTCATGACCATCCACTGGTACACAATGAAAGCAGTTTCGTAGTCGGCTTTTTTCCAATCCTGTTGCTCTAGGTACTTTTCTAATTTTTGATAGATTTGCTCTTGGTTTTCTATGAGATATTTCTTATGTTTTCTCAGTTCTTTTTCGTAAGCACTATCAGCTTCTCGGTTATATTGTACCGAGATCATCTTATCGAATTGTTGCCTAAACCTTTCAGGGTTTTCTGTCTCTGCAAAAGCTAGACGGAAAATCTCTGCCCATCTTTCCTCGTTTTTGTTCTCTTTATTTCCCCATAATTCATATAATTTATCATGAGCTTTCCTAGATAATGAATAAACCTCTGTTGCGACCGGATGTTGGACAGAGGAAATAATGTAAGGTAAAATTCGAGAGACGCGATAAAGTTGATTTTTTTGTTCAACTTCAGGACTAATTTCCAGTAGTCCCAGTTCTCTTGCCCGTTGTAATTGCTGTTGGTAATTAGTCAGAGAATGACAAACAGCTTCTAAAGCTACCATCGGGACGGGTATCTCATAGACGAAACAATGACTAAGAACCTGCTGTAATGGCTGATCGATAAGCTGGTACAGTTCCTGCCAAATAATTTTATCTTTCCATAGTTCGGGACTTTGTTCTAGTTCCGTTAATTTGGCTTCTGCATCTTTTTTACCTAAAACTTCATTATTGAGATATTCCAATAAACGAGGATTACCATCGGCTAAATTTAACGCTCGTTCCCTTAGAGATTTATCAAGCTTATCAGAAGCAAAATTTTCTAAGCGATTGAGTTTCTTAGTTAATTCAGCTTTTCTAAATGGTTCTAACCCTTGTTTATAGAAATAATCCAATAAATCAGAATCGAACTCGTAGCGACAAGTAATCAGAATCCGATGATGAGTTCCCGTTTCTCGAAGTGACCCGACTAATGCTGCTAAAATCGGGGCGACTTGAGCCTTAAGAATATAGCGACCTTCACGAGGTTCGAGATTCCATTCAAAGTCATCAAGAATCAGAAGAAACGGTTTTTCTCCCAATTCAGCTAACCGAATGAATAGGTAAGATAATCGAGATTTAAGTTCAATTTGATTGTTTTCTAAATCAGCAATAAGTTCTCTAGTTTCAGGATTGATGAGTTTATCTTTTAACTTTCTTATCAAATAAACTTCATCAATTTGTCGCCACCAGAGAATCTTTTCCGATTCAGGCAATCTCTCCCACAGTCGAGAGGCGATACTACTTTTTCCCCATCCTCCCATACCATGAATTAGTACCCCAACCTTTTCCCAATCCGTTTTCAGCGTTCGCAAACAATTCTGTAACTGGCGACGACGACCGACAAACTCTTCCCTTTTGACCACCCTAAGCCGATTTTCATCATCTCTAAATTCTCTGGTAATTGTCGGTTTTGGCAGTTGTGTGCGTTTCGGTGTCCTTAAGGGAGTTACTAGGGCTTGAGGTAGAGTGTTTCCTACATATAAGCGCAGTTTATGCCAATCCCTTGCTTGCTGGTCAATTAAGGCTCTATAGGTAGCAGATAGGGCCTCAATTACCGTTTCCCCTTGGGATAAATGTCCGTACAATTCCTTCGCTGCCACTGCTGCATCCGTATCTAGAACCCTTTCTCCCCAACCCAAAACAGCTTTTGCCCCCAAGTGCAAAAATTCTGCTGCCATGGAGGGAACTGCGCTGTCAGGAGCATAACCTGTACGGCAACCAGAGAGGAAAATTAAAGGCGGTAAAGAAGAACGAGCGATCGCATCATAAATGGCCTTGGTGTCGCTATCAACCCGGTTGCCATACTCATCCTCGGTGAGAAAGCAGGGTTTTCCGTCCTGATGAGTTGCATGACCTGTTAAGTGAAAGACATCAAAGTAGCCTTGGTCATATTCCCGAACTACATAGCCTAACTCATTTAAACAACCACTTTCTTCTACTCTCAAGTTCACCGGATTGCGCTGGGTGGCTCCTAAAATTTGCCCCTCTTCTGCTTCGTAATCTAAGACGGGTTCAACGCCTAGCGGAGAGGTAGCCATAAAGAGCAAGTTAAGGGGGCGGTTTTGCGGCGGACTGACAATCTGATTCGGTCTATACTTCAAACGGTCGTAATCTGAGCTTTTGTCATACTGCCGTATAAAAGCGAAAGCGCAAGTTATTCCCGTGCAAAGTATATTATTGGAAAACCACCGCACGGGAATAATGGCAGGTCTTTTCTCCACCAAAAAACCCTGACCATCGTGTAATAATTCCCAGGGTAGATGAGCTAATCCTTTGCTGGTGCTGATAGCCAGAACTATTATTTCCTCTCCCCGGGGGCTATCTAATTTGTTCTGTAGAATGCGCTCTGTACCATCTAACCATCGGTACAAACCTTGTCCTGTTTTGGCGTGATCTTTCGGTAAACGGGTATAGTAATCGGTGTCAGCCTTTTTACTTAGGTTGTCTATTTCATTCAGGAATCTTGTGTAGGTAAGAGTCTCGTTGGGGTTGTCCCAGAAAAATTGGAACTCAACGCTATTGCTACCGCTCTCCTTAAGATCAATATGCAGTATCTTCATGATTTTTCTTGTTCTAAGAGTTTTTGTAGTTGCTCTAGGGTAGCATCTTTGAGCAGCAGGCGATCGCCGTTTTTGCTGACAATTAGCACCCGTTCGATTTTCGGGGTTTCAGGAGAGTCAATTTTTCGCTTTAACTGGTAAAATTTCTCAGCGATGGCGATTGTTCCGCTAATAATGCCGATGATAGTGGCGATGGTAGCAAGGGTTCCCTCTCTCTCCACTTCGGAGATAACTTCGTAGCTGCCTTGCACCCCTTCCATCTCTAGGATAGCCTGAGCAACTTTGATAGCATCGGCTCCTTCAATTTCTATCTGCATCAGTTTTCTTCCTCCTGTCAGTACCCAAGCAAAATGATCCTAAATCCGTTTATTAAAAACTGATTATCTATTCCCCCTTTTGCCTGTCCTGATATCTAGCCTATACTCAACGAATTTAGTATAACCAGCTTAGTTGGGGAAAAAATCTCAATTACCATCAATAGTTGACCTAAGAAAATATTTCAGTCTCTCCGTCGGGAAATAACCTATTAGAGACTGAAAAATCTTAGTCATTCCATTCCCCTTTGGGTGGTACGGGGGGATTGCGTCGAAGATGACGGGTTAAGTCCTCATCCGGTTGTTTCTCTCCTCTTAGCCACTGTTTAATCGCTGTTTCGATAATGCGACTAGGATCGTTAGTCAGGTGTTTAATCTGGTCTAAAACTTCCGAGTCAAGGTGAATAGCGATTTCAACTTTCTCCGCCGTGCGCTGAGTCGGTGTAGCATTGTCGTTCATAAGCTCTATTAATGATTGCTATCTATCATTCTACCCGTCAGTCGAGGATTCTCATCCAAGAGTTTATCTATAGTAATCCGATTTGGACAAATCATAGAGCCTTTCCTTAGCCATTGCCCTTTGCCTGATTTTGTCACCATAATCAAGCCTACCATAGTTTCCTGTGGATGCCGAGAGGGGAAGCCAAGGCCGAAACCCTGACTATACTTGCAGTTTAGCTTTTTTACCTTTTACTTTTCAGTTTTGCTCCAGCCTTAGAGACTTTACCTCTACAATGAATTAAAGAATCTAAAATTTTATAAACCTCTGACTTTTGCCAGCAGTGAACCACGATGACTGACGTTCCCGTTTCTCGCATTCGCAATTTTTCCATCATCGCTCATATCGATCATGGTAAATCAACTCTCGCCGATCGCCTCCTGCAAATTACGGGAACCGTAGCCCAACGGGAGATGAAAGAACAATTTCTCGATAATATGGACTTGGAACGGGAACGAGGTATCACCATCAAGTTACAGGCGGCACGCATGGATTATACCGCTAAGGATGGTCAAAAATACGTTCTCAATCTGATTGATACCCCCGGCCATGTGGATTTTTCCTACGAGGTTTCTCGGTCTCTAGCGGCGTGCGAGGGAGCTTTATTAGTTGTGGATGCGTCCCAAGGAGTAGAAGCGCAAACTTTAGCCAATGTTTACCTAGCGCTGGAAAATAACCTCGAAATTATCCCAGTTTTAAATAAAATCGACCTACCCAGTGCTGAACCGGAACGAGTCGCAGCGGAAATCGAGGAAGTGGTGGGTTTAGACTGTAGTGAGGCGATTCGGGCCTCGGCTAAGGCTGGGATCGGTATTAATGATATTCTAGAGTCGATCGTCCAATTAGTTCCCCCTCCCCAAGATACCCTCGAAGAACCCTTCCGAGCTTTAATTTTTGATAGTTATTACGACGCTTATCGGGGAGTAATTGTCTATTTCCGCGTCATGGATGGTCGGGTGAAAAAGGGCGATAAAATTCGTTTTATGGCTTCTGGTAAAGAATTTGTGATCGATGAATTGGGAA
Source organism: Microcystis aeruginosa Ma_MB_S_20031200_S102 (assembly GCA_007095845.1). Lineage (GTDB taxonomy): Bacteria > Cyanobacteriota > Cyanobacteriia > Cyanobacteriales > Microcystaceae > Microcystis > Microcystis aeruginosa_D. Next base: position 5,776 of record SFBI01000098.1, on the reverse strand, counting down.
TTTTATCACCGCAACAGGTGCAAGTAAATGAACTTCATGCGGGAGAAGTGGGTTATCTGGCAGCCGCGATTAAAACTGTTGCTGATGCCCGGGTGGGTGATACGATTACTCTAACCGCTAAACCAGCACAAGAGCCTTTACCCGGTTATACGGAAGCAAAACCGATGGTTTTCTGCGGATTATTCCCCACCGATGCTGATCAGTATGCCGATCTTAAAGATGCCCTGGAAAAGTTAAAATTAAACGATGCAGCTCTATCCTACGAACCGGAAACTTCTAGCGCCATGGGTTTTGGTTTCCGTTGCGGTTTCTTGGGACTGCTACACATGGAAATCGTCCAGGAAAGACTGGAAAGGGAATATAACTTAGATTTAATTACCACTGCTCCCTCGGTAGTTTATCGGGTAACTACCACCGATGGGGAAATTGTCGAAGTGGATAACCCTAGTTTGTTACCTTCCCCACAAAAACGGGAAAAAATTGAGGAACCTTATATCCAAGTGGAAATGATTACTCCGGAAACCTATGTAGGCGCTTTGATGGAATTATGTCAAAGTCGTCGGGGAGTTTTCAAGGATATGCGTTATTTTACTAAAACTCGCACCGCTTTGATTTATGAGTTACCTTTAGCAGAAGTGGTGACGGACTTTTTTGATCAATTAAAATCTCGATCGCGCGGTTATGCTAGTATGGAATATCAATTAATTGGCTATCGGGAAAATGAGCTAGTTAAATTAGATATTATGGTCAATGGTGATCCCGTTGATGCTTTAGCGATGATCGTTCACCGGGATAAAGCTTATTATGTTGGTCGCGCTTTAACTGAAAAGTTAAAAGAATTGATTCCCCGGCATCAATTTAAGGTTCCCATTCAAGCAGCTATTGGTTCTAAAATTATCGCTAGTGAACACATTCCCGCTTTAAGAAAGGATGTCTTAGCTAAGTGTTATGGTGGTGATATTAGCCGCAAGAAAAAGCTGTTAGACAAGCAAGCAAAAGGGAAGAAACGGATGAAAGCGATCGGAACTGTTGATGTCCCCCAAGAGGCATTTATGGCAGTCCTAAAACTCGATCCTCAGTAAAATCTTGGGGTGAGTCAATCCTCACCCTTTTTAGTTTTGGCAGAGGGAAAGAAATTATTATGAAACTTTTGAGATTATCCTATCAAGATTTATCCTCTGGGTTAAGTATAGATTTTTGCGAGTTTTTTCCAGATTTGAATTTATTAGTTGGTATCTCAGGTGCAGGAAAAACCTCGATTTTAAAGGCTATTAGTAATTTAAAAAGAATCGCTAATGGTGCATCGGTAAATGGTGTAAAATGGGATGTAGAATTTTTAACCAATGATCATGTTCGTTATCATTGGTTGGGTGAATTTGAGGTTAGAAAAGCTCGTTCTTTCATCAAGATTGAAGGAGATGAAGTCAATAGTAATGACGGCGAAAATAAGGTTAGTATAATTAGTGAAACTCTTTTAAAAGATCAAGAGGTTTTGATCGAAAGAAACCAAGAGGTAATTGAGTTTAAAAATTCAAAGACACCAAAACTACCATCTTATTTAAGCTGTATAGAGCTTTTCAATCAAGAAGAAGATGTTTTCCCTGTTCGACAGGAATTTAACAAAATGATTTTCAATCCACTTAAGTTTAATATCTCATCTTCAACATTGGATAAAATCTTTAGAAACTACGAATATGCCCAATATAACTCTCTCTCTGAATTACAATCGAGTCAACTTCCTATTTCCGACAAACTACTGATCACATATCAAAAATATCCCAATACGTTCGAGATAATAAAGAGAAAGTTTTTAGATATTTTTCCTCAATTTGAAGATTTAAAAATACAATTTTTAGAACCATTGAAACTAGGTGATCTGATTGTTTCATCAAATATAATTGGTTTACTTGAAGAGCTACCTCGCATACAAATAAAAGAAAAAAACTCTCATGTCTGGATTGTAGAACCAAATATCTCCTCTGGAATGATAAAAAGCCTGATGTTCTTAGCAACGATCGAATTATCTCCTGATGGCAGCGTTATATTAATCGATGAATTTGAAAATAGTTTGGGGGTTAACTGTTTGGACACTTTAACAGAAGATTTATTAGTTAATTATCGAGATTTACAGTTTATTATTACCAGTCATCATCCCTATATAATTAATAATATCAGTCCTGCTTATTGGAAAATAGTCACTCGTAAAGGAGGAGTAATTAAGGTAAACAATGCGGCTGATTTTCATATTTCTAAAACTCGACAAAAAGCCTTTATTGATCTTATCAATGTCTTAGAAGAATTTCCCCAAGGAATTAGTTAATCGATGAATATTTATTTTTTAGTTGAAGGAAGAAGTACCGAAAAAAAGCTTTATACTGCCTGGTTAACTTATCTTATTCCCGAATTTAAGCGAGTTGATTTTTACGATCAAGTAAATCGCAATAATTACTTTATTATTAGTGGTAATGGCTACCCCTCGATACTTAATGAGGGAATTCCTAACGCCATCGATAAAATTCAAGAAGTATCCAAATATAACTATCTAGTCATCTGTCTCGATGCTGATGAGGATACTGTCGAAGAAAGAGAACAATATGTTAATGACTTTATCACCAAAAATATTACTATCCCCGCACAACTTGAAATCGTGATAATCATTCAAAATCGATGTATTGAAACATGGCTACTAGGCAATCGTACAATATTTAATCCTAAACAACCTTTACAGAGACTTTTAGCTGATTATGTTCAACACTATGATGTTTACGAAAATGATCCCGAACTAATGGGTAGATTTAATTGCAGAAATCATGCCGATTTTCATTTTGCTTATCTAAAGTCGATTTTTGAAGCTAAAGGTTTGTCTTATTCTAAAAAATTCCCTGGGGAAGCTCAAGAACAATACTATCTTAATCAATTAAAAAAGCGTATCGATAAAACTGAACACTTAAAAACCTTTCGGAAATTTATTAATTTTTGTGATAATATCCGCCAAAATTTTAGATAAATTGATCTGTGGTACTTCTGCCAAGGATGAAATATAAGCTGATTTGGCATCGTCTCTTGACTAATAGCTGATCGAGAATACAAGACTATAACAAGGCTTTTGTCCTAGAAATTTCTAGTTCGGCAGATTTTTGTAGTATTGTAGTATAATGGTAACTCCAGAAAAACAATCCTAAAAGTGCCGTCAGTCTCTTCAGTTAGCAGTTACCAGATAGAAGTTAAAAATTGGCAATTTACTTGATGTTATGGCTTCCTTAAGGGATATTCTCAGTTACTATCGCAATTATCAAAAAGCCGCCTTTTTGAGCATTGCTGCCTCCAGTGTCTTTGAAATTATCGATCTGATGGTTCCCTACGCTGTCGGACAGATTCTTAATGTTCTTTCTGATCAACCTTTAGATGGATTCGTGCAATCTTTAGTTAATCGCACGATGATGTTAACTCCCTTTGCCTCAGAAAAGTGGGTTAGTTTGGCGGTATTATTAGGCTTAATTTTCCTAACCACGGTAATTAAAGCACCTATTCAGCCTTGGGTGGGTGTCTGGTTTCACTGGGAAATATCCTTAAGAGCGCGACGAGATCATCTCGGAAAAATTATTGCCAAAATTCTCACCTTACCCCTATCTTTTTACGATGAAAATAATCCGGGACGCATCGCTAACCGGATCGCCAAAGGTATAGAAAATCATACTTGGACTTATCCTGAAATAGCGGGAATGATGATCCCAAAACTGTTTAGAGTTTTCGGTATCTTTATTGTTATTTGGATAATTCAATGGCAAATCGCCCTCGCTTTTGTCATTTCTTTTGTATTAATTGTAGTTTTTATTGTCAGAGATTTAAAAGATTTAATGCAAAAAGAAAGAACTCTTGATCGGCACATCGAAAATACTCAAAGTCGCAATTCTGAGATTATTACTAATATCAAAACTGTCAAGGCTTTTGCCACAGAAGGACAGGAATTATATCGTCAAAAACAACGTTTAGAGAGAGAATTTACCTACGTTATCCATCGCATTCATAAGGGTTATGTGGACTTAATTACTTGGGAAAAAACCCTCGTCCAAGCTAGTTTATTTGGAGTATTTTTCTTTACTCTCCTAGCTACCGTTCAACAGAAAATCTCGATCGGGCATTTTATCACCACCTATACCCTCGCTAGCATGGCTTATGCGGAATTAGATCCCCTATCTCAAATGGCAGAAACTTTCGCTCGTCGCTATGCTTCTATGGCACGTCTAAACAAATTTATTAACTTGCCTAGTGGAACTGATGCTGGTAGTCTTTTAGCCGATCATGCTCAACATAATCCCTATCATTTTACCGGGAAAGTAGAATTAAGTAATCTTAGCTTTGGCTATAGTCCAGAAAGAACGATTATTAAGGATATTAATCTGCTGATTGAACCCTATCAAACCGTGGCATTAGTGGGAAGATCTGGTTCAGGAAAATCCACTTTAGTTAAGTTACTTTTCCGCTATTTTGAACCAAATCAAGGGCGAATTCTGATAGATGGCAAGGATATTAGTCGCTTGGATGTGACTTGGTATCGGCGACGGTTAGCGATTGTCCATCAAGAAGTAGATGTGTTTAATGGTACGGTGTTAGAAAATCTCACCTACGGTAATCCTAATATTAGCTTCGAGAAGGTAGAAGAAGCCTGTAAAATTGCCCGTGTCGATGAATTTATTCAGGAATTACCTAATGGTTATTCCACTATTGTAGGGGAAAGGGGCGTGCGTCTTTCGGGGGGACAAAGACAGCGTTTAGGAATTGCTAGGGCGTTAATTGTTGATCCAGATGTGTTAGTTTTTGATGAGGCCACTTCTAGCTTAGATTATGAGTCAGAAAGAGCCATTCAACTAGCCATGAAATCCATTTTAGGCACTCGCACCACGATTATTATCGCCCACCGTCTCAGTACCGTTCGAGAAGCTGATCAAATTGTCGTCTTAGATAATGGTCGCATTGTCGAGATCGGTAACCATGATCAATTATTAAATCAGCAGGGAATCTATCAACGTCTCCACTCTTTACAAGAAAGTGCTGAATTGGTTTAGCCTTAAAATAGTCCCCGATAGCGGACAGAGAAAATATATCTAATGGGAGTTGATACCATGTCTAACGAAACCGTTACCTATTCCCTAGAAGCTGTTTTGACGAGAATTGAAGGGAAAATTGACAATCTCCAAAAAGATGTTGACCAAAAATTTGAAAGTCTCCAAAAAGATTTTAACCAAAAATTTGACAAAATCGACGAACGGTTAAATAAGCTAGAGGTAGGACAGGCAAAGTTAACCGAAAAGGTTGAGGGCATCGATAGCAAGTGCGATCGCTACAGCTGGTTGGAAAGTATTTTTTTCAGGTAATCCCTAGAATTAATCTCTGGCTATTAGTCACAGTTTCAAGTTTTGTTAACCCAGAAAAACGATCTTCTCAGATAACCTCGAACTGGTTTAGTCTTAAAATAGTCCCCGATAGCGGACAGAGAAAATATATCTAGTGGGAGTTGATACCATGTCTAACGAAACCGTTACCTATTCCCTAGAAGCTGTTTTGACGAGGATTGAAGGAAAAATTGACAATCTCCAAAAAGATTTTAACCAAAAATTTGACAGTTTCCAAAAAGATGTTGACCAAAAATTTGAAAGTCTCCAAAAAGATTTTAACCAAAAATTTGACAAAATCGACGAACGGTTAAATAAACTAGAGGTAGGACAGGCAAAGTTAACCGAAAAGGTTGAGGGCATCGATAATCGCCTAAAATCAG
>SFBI01000097.1 GCA_007095845.1 Microcystis aeruginosa Ma_MB_S_20031200_S102 | reverse complement strand
GGGAGCATCTCACCTTTGCAATAAGTATAAATACTTAGTAGAAAAATAGGCTTTTCGAGGGTAATTCTTGTTTTAATTCTCCATGTACGCGGTCTTTAAAAGCCTCTATTTCGTTCCAAGACACGATTAAGAGTGGCTTTTAAGCTAAGTATAATTACTCATCGCGTAAGTGAGATGCTCCCCAGTCCAAGGCCCGATAGTAACTTGGGCTTGCGGGAATAATTTCTGCACCGCCATGGCCATAACATGGGAGGTGGTGTGACGAATGCGCTTGAGGTGGTCGGATTCGCTGGTTTTCGGTAGTTTAATCGGGGCTTGGTTATCCATATTTCTTCAATTTACACCTTCTCTATTCTCTATTTTAATAGTAAAAGGAGTCTTTAGTCAGGAAAAAAATTAAGATAGATATCAGTGCCATTTCCCCCCATCTCTAACCGCTAACCCCTCATCTCTATTTCCCGATGAAAAAACTAATTTTATCCTGTTTATTTTTGGGATTGGTTGCTTGTCATACCTCGGTTAATACCACCGATAACCAAAAACCAAAGGTAATATCTACTAGCACAATTATCGCCGATTTAACCGCACGAGTGGGCGGTGAAGAAATTGACCATCAAGACATTTTAAAACCGGGGGATGATCCGCACGTTTATGAACCAGTTCCCGCCGATAGTGTGGCTTTAGAAAAAGCCGATTTAATTCTTTATAACGGTTATAATCTCGAACCGGGGTTAATTAAAATGATCAATTCTACGGGAATTAAAGCGAAAAAAGTGGCTGTGGGAGAAGCAATCAAGCCTTTACAACTGGAAAAAGAGGGGCAGAAAGTCCCCGATCCCCACGTTTGGGGTTCGGCGAAAAATGGGATAATTATGGTGGAAAAAATTCGAGATCAACTGATTAAATTAAGTCCCGAAGATAAAGAGATTTTTACCCAAAATGCCGCCCAATTAATCGCAGAATTAGAAAATCTTGATCGCTGGATTACTGCGGCTATTGAAACTATCCCCCCTTCCCAAAGACAATTAGTCACCACTCATGACGCTTTTCAGTATTATGCTGATGCCTATGGTTTAAAAGTTGCGGGAACTTTAATTGGCATTAGTACCGAAGAACAACCAAGCGCCCAAACGGTGAAAAACTTAGCCGATGCTATTAAAAATCTCCAAGTTGCTGCTATCTTTGCCGAGACGACTATTAATCCCGCTTTAATTACCACTGTAGCCGAAGAAGCGGGGGTGAAATTAGCACCACAACAATTATATTCTGATTCAATCGGCGCGGTGGGTACTAGGGGGGATAGTTATGTAAAAATGCTGAAAGAAAATACTCGATCGATCGTGGAATCTTTAGGGGGAAAAGTACCCACAGAAGCTCAATTAGACCTCTTGTAAAAATCAAAAAATTGTCCTTAGAGTCAGGAGTTAGGAAGGCAGAAATACCGACAATCAGCAATTATCAGTGACTTTTAGATGATGACAAATGGATCAGCAGCTGCCTGTAAGCATCCCACCGAAAAGCTAATGCGCGGGGGGTTTGGGGGGTAGAACCCCCCAAAAGCTTGGATTGAGGTAAAAAATCGAAAGTAACGACCGACTTTAGCAGAGAGTTTCCCCTTAAAAATCCCAACTTAGTAAATTTACAAAGCGGGGTTTATTTACCAAATCCTTTACCGCGATTGACAGCAGGTAAAATGAGACAACTGTTAATCTGTTCTTTTAGGGTTTCATGATCGAGATTTTGACCGATAAGAACTAGCTGATTTTTCGGAGTACCTTTCCATTCGTCATCTTCGAGAGTAAAACGTTTACCACTGAGGTGAAAAATATGACGTTTAGGACTTTCATCAAACCAGAGAATACCCTTAGCACGGAAAACACTTTCTGGTAACTGATTATCGAGGAAATATTGGAACTTCCGAATCGAAAAAGGTTGGTCACTAGCAAAGGAAATAGAAGTAAATCCATCCACCTCTAAATGATTGGAATGGTCGTGATGATCATGATCATGATCGTGGTGATGATGATCGTGATCATGATCGCAATGGTCGTGATCGTGGTCGTGGTGATGATGGTCGTGATGTTCTTCTTCTGTGTCGAAATATTTATCCGATTCAAATAGTCCGACGCTGAGAATTAAGGGTAAAGGGACTTGACTTTTGCTAGTACGAATAATTCTTGATCCTTCCTTCATGTCCCGGATTCTTATTTCTAAAGAATCCACATCTGCTTCATCCACTAGATCGGTTTTATTAAGAACAATAATATCACCGTAGGTGATTTGACTTAAGGCCGCTTGCGAGTTGAATAAATCGAGACTAAAATTGGCACAATCCACCATAGTGACAATGGAATCTAAACGGGTCATTTCTCGTAATTCCGTCCCTAAAAAGGTTAAAGCTACCGGTAAAGGATCGGCTAATCCCGTGGTTTCTACGACTAAATAATCGATTTTTTCGGGACGTTCGAGAACTTTATAAACTGCTTGAATTAAATCTTCGTTAATCGTGCAGCAAATACAGCCATTATTTAATTCTACCATGCTGTCATCACTGCTGATAATCAGTTCATTATCGATACCGATTTCACCAAATTCATTGACAAGAACAGCAGTTTTTAATCCCTGTTGATTGCTGAGAATATGATTGAGGAGAGTAGTCTTGCCACTACCAAGAAACCCAGTAATAATTGTTACTGGAAGACCTTTTTTTTGCACTGACATCGTGTTAATAGTTTGTGATTCGACGGTTTGCATAATGATTTGGGGGTGAGTATTCTGTCACTAAAAAGCGATTCTTCGGGATGAGATAAGTAAGTGGTTTCAATTAAATTGAAGATAGATTTTGTCTTTGATCCCCCCTTGATAAGGGGGGGGAGATGTGACAATTTTTAATATCCACTTATTTAGCTAGTTTTTCTCGATCAAACAGTCTCCACTCGATCGCCGACTATTTTTATTGTAGATATTTTTGCACCACATCCCATCCTGTTAGGGTAACAAAAAGAAACCCCAGAAACAATAAAAGATTAGTGCCGATGTGGAGAGACCGCGCTAGGGGTGGACGGGTTGTAATGTTCAGGCCGCTAATTGCCGAAACAAAAACCAGAAAAACCACCGATAAACCCGCTATCAGGTGGGAAGAGTGACCTAAACTGCCATAATGACCGATTGTTCCCACTAATCCGATTCCCAGCAGAATTAAGACCAAAGCAACCATGATCAGGCCGCTGAGGAGATGAAAGGATCTTACCCATTTTGGTCGAGATTGGCCCGCAAGTCGTCGATAACCCATGTTTACCCCCGAAACCGCTAGTAAAAAATAGGCAAAGAGGGCAAATCCCATCGACCAAGCGGCAATTTTCCATAACCAGAGAAAGGAGGGGAGATTCATAGGGGTGGGATTATTGTTAGCAAGGAAAGGGACGACCGATCGTGTTAATTTAAGTTTACTGGACAAAAATCAGCAAGTTAGGGCTAATATGTCTCATCTCACCATCGACACGGAAAATAATCAGCGTCAACCCTTTGAATTACCGGGGGCTAAACCCCATTATAACCCCGATCGACCCGGACAAGTTAATCATATTTTTCTCGATTTAATTATTGATATTCCCCGACAAAGTTTTCAGGGCAGCTGTCAGATTACCCTCACCCCCATTCGTCAGGGAATTAGCAGTTTAACCCTGGATGCGGTGGATCTAAATATTGATTCTGTGTTCATTGAAGGTATCAGTCAACCCTTTGACTATGATCGTTCTCTACTGACCATTCATCTGCTACAACCCACCACCGATAAACCGATTATCCTGACGATTAACTATCAAGTTAACCAACCACAACGGGGATTATATTTTATCGGTCCCGACGAATATTATCCCGACAAACCGATGCAAGTTTGGACCCAGGGAGAAGATGAAGATTCTCGCTTTTGGTTTCCCTGTTTTGATTACCCCGGCCAATTAGCCACCTCCGAAATTCGGGTTAAAATTCCTCAACCCTATATCGCTATTTCTAACGGGGAATTAATCTCGGTGGAACCCGTTGGTGAGGACAGAATTTATCACTGGTCACAAAAGCAAATTCATCCTACCTATTTAATGACTCTTGCGGTGGGAGATTTTGCCGAATTATGGGACTCATGGAATGGTGTTCCTGTTACTTATTATGTGGAAAAAGGACGGGAAGAAGAGGGACAAAGAAGTATGGGTAAAACTCCCCGCATGATCGAGTTTTTTAGCCAAAAGTTTGGTTATCCCTATCCCTATCCCAAATACGCGCAAGTTTGTGTAGATGATTTTATCTTTGGTGGGATGGAAAATACTTCCACCACAATTTTAACCGATCGCTGTTTAATTGATCAAAGAGCCAGCATCGATCATACTTGGACAGAAAGCTTAGTTGCCCATGAATTAGCTCATCAATGGTTCGGTGATTTAGTGGTAATTAAACACTGGTCTCACGCTTGGATTAAAGAGGGAATGGCTTCCTATTCTGAGGTTTTATGGACAGAATCGGAATACGGAAAAGCTGCTGCTAGTTATTATTTATTAGGGGAAGCAAGAAGTTATTTAGAAGAAGATACTTCCCGCTATCGTCGTCCGATTGTTACTCATGTTTATCGAGAAGCGATCGAACTTTATGATCGTCATCTCTACGAAAAAGGTGCTTGTGTTTATCAGATGATCCGCTCTATTTTAGGGGAAGATTTATTTGAAAAAGCGATTCATACTTTTGTGCGGGATAATGCCCATAAAACCGTAGAAACTGTGGACTTATTGCGGGCGATCGAAAAAGCGACCGGGTACAATTTATTATTCCTCTTTGATCAGTACGTTTATCGCGGTGGTCATCCCGATTATAAGGTGGCCTACAGTTGGGATAATGAGAATAATTTAGCCCAATTAACCGTCACCCAAACCCAGGATGAAAAGGAACTATTTGACTTGAAAATTCCCGTCGCTTTTGCCTATCTCAACTCTGAGGATCTTACCTACAATCTCCGGATTCACCAAAAAGAACAAAGTTTCTATTTTCCCCTAGCACAAAAACCCGATTTTGTCAAGTTTGATCGGGGTAATAATTTCCTCAAAACCGTCACTCTTGAGTATCCCATCGCCGAATTAAAAGCGCAATTACAACAGGATCCCGACCCGATTTCCCGTATCTATGCAGCGACGGCCATTGCTAAAAAAGGCGGTTTAGAAGCGATCGAAGCTTTGGGGACATCCCTAGAAAATGAGCCTTTTTGGGGGGTGCGTGTGGAGGTGGCCAAACAGTTAGCAACTCTTGGTTTAGATCAGGCAGTTACTGCTTTAATTAAAGGTTTAAACGACGAAAAAGCACAAGTACGTCGGGCAGTGGTCGAGGGATTAAGTGAAATTAAAACCTTAGATAGTTATAACGCGCTCAAATCCCTACTAGAAGCCGGAGACGCTAGTTATTATGTGGAAGCGGCCACGGCGCGAGGATTAGGCTCTATGGCCGTGGGACAATTGCAAAATAAAGAAGGGGAAATTATTGACCTGCTCAATCATATTTTACAGTCAAGAAAGGGGTGGAATGAGGTAGTAAGAGCGGGCGCAATTGGGGGTTTAAGCCAGTTAAAAACCTCGCCGGCGGCTTTAGAGTCAATTTTGACCTACACGGCTTTAGGCACACCTCAACCCCTGAGATTAGCCGCTATCCGCGCCCTAGGAGCAATTTCTTCGGGACAAACCACGGATAAATTAACCGTAATTTTGGAACGTTTAGAAACCATTGCCAAGGAAACTTTTTTCTTGACGCAGGTGGCACTGTGTAACGCTTTAGGACAGATAGAAAATGCCAAAGCTATCGCTATTTTACAAGCCTTGAGCGATCGAACTCCCGATGGTCGCGTCCGTCGTGTGGCGGAGGAAGCAGTACAAAAAGTCCAGAAAAAATTAGGTTCCGACAAAGCAATTCAGGAAATTCGCGAGGAATTAGAAAAAATGAAACAGGAAAATCAGGAACTTAAAAGTCGTTTGACCAAATTAGAGGCGAAAAATAGTTAGTTAACCTGAGTTATCAGTTATCAGTCAATATCAACAGCGAATATTGATTGGAACACTTTAGCGAAAAAAGCCGAAGGAGGTCTCCCGTCCCCTGCTGATTCCTTGTAAGGGGGGAGAAGGAGGACGACGTTACTACCAAGATGCTGCCATCTGCGCTGCCTTGAAAAAAATTGTCTGGTAAATAGCTAAATTTTTTTGTTAAGAAACCCGCTTTCTCCAAAAAAACCTGTGAGAACAGAAAGCGGGTTTCTGGTAAATAGCTAAATTATGGATAAAAAGCTTTTGAGGAATGGTCAGAAAGTCATAGAGATAAGAATTTTCCCCCAATTGTCTGATAAAGATATTAGCTGAGAAAATATCTGAGGTAAAAGGCACTCATGCGAGGGGTGGTTAGATCCGTGTCATTAATTGCGTCTAGCTGCTTATAATTTTCTTCCGGAAACTAATAAAAGCACTTAAGGACTAAATTAGGTTATATTTTAAGTAGTCGTGCAAAATTAATTTCCTAGTGAAGATAGGCAAGAGTCAAGAGGCAAGAGGCAAGAGCGGGGTTAGATATGTGTAATTAATTTTGCTTAGGTACTTATCTTTATGAAAAACTCTTTAATGAACCTGGAGTTTTTAAATTGAATAATCGATAACTTTCTCACTTTTATTATCAAAATCAGTAAGTAAGGTCGCTTTTCTCGGTTTTAAATGTACCGTTTGTTCTGGTTGTAACTGTAATTGTTTGTACTCCTCACGATTGAGATAAGCCACCACCATTTCCCCATCGGCTAACATTAATTCTACCTGTATTTCCCAACCTAAATGAATAACTCTTTTTACCACTGCCCAACTATTCAAACCATCTTGTTTGGGCATAATTTCTAGGTCGTGGGGACGGATAAAAACGGTGGAATTATGACCCTGATGATGTCCATTTCCTAATCCTGCTAAACTGGGTAAGATATTCACTTCCCCAATAAACTGCATCACAAAAGGTGTGGCAGGATGATCGTAAATTTCGGCGGGAGAACCCACCTGTTCAATCTTACCATGATTCATCACGACAATTGTATCGGCTACTTCCATTGCTTCCTCTTGATCGTGGGTAACAAAAACACTGGTAACGTGAACTTCTTCGTGTAAATTTCTCAGCCATACCCTTAATTCTTTTCTAACTTTTGCATCTAAAGCTCCAAAGGGTTCATCTAATAATAATACATTCGGTTGAATGGCTAAAGCGCGGGCTAAAGCTACTCGCTGCCGTTGTCCTCCCGATAATTGGGCAGGATAGCGATCGCCTAATCCTTGTAATTGAATTGATTCTAATAGTTCCTCAACTTTTTTCTTAATTACTTGCGATTTTTGCTGGCGAATTTCTAGACCAAAAGCAATATTTTGACGGACAGTTAAATGTTTAAATAGGGCATAATGTTGAAAAACAAAGCCGATGTTTCTCCGTCTAGGATCCACATGAGTGGTATCTTGTCCGTTAATGATAATTGCGCCACTATCGGGAGTTTCTAATCCCGCAATTGAACGTAATAAGGTGGATTTTCCCGATCCCGATGGTCCGAGGAGGGCGACTAATTTACCTTCAGGAATGGTTAAATTGATATTATCTAAGGCTTGAAAATTGCCGAAACGTTTAGAAACTTGCTGGATGGTAATACTCATTTAGGTTAATTGTAGTTAAGTAGTGTGAATTTTGTGGGCGGTTTTACGTTCAAGAATTTCTTTGATGATTAAAGTAACTCCCGCTAGTAAAGCTAGGATAGCTGCCGCACTAAAAGCGGCAGGAGTGAGATAATTTTTATAAGCCTGTTCTACGAAAATTGGCAGGGTAGCAGTTCTCCCTAAAATACTGCCAGAAACCACAGAAACCGCCCCAAATTCTCCCATCGCCCGGGCATTAGTTAACAGCACTCCGTACATCAATCCCCAACGAATATTAGGTAAAGTGACGCGCCAGAAAATCTGCCAATCATTTGCCCCTAAAGTGCGCCCGGCTTCCTCTTGTTCTAAGCCAATTTCTTCTAAGACTGGGATAACTTCTCTAGCGACAAAAGGCATAGTAACAAATATAGTTGCTAATACCATTCCGGGTAAAGCGAAAAGTATTTTTATATCGAAAAATTCTAAGAAAGAACCTAACCAACCATTGCGCCCATAGAGCAGTACAATCATTAAACCCGCTACCACGGGAGAAACGGCAAAAGGCAAGTCAATTAAACTAATTAATAACGTTTTGCCACGAAATTGATTGCGAGCAATTACCCAGGCTGCACAAAGTCCGAAAATTGTGTTTAAGGGTACAGTAATTAGGGCAATAATTACTGTTAATCTCACCGCTTCGATAAAGTCAGAGGTTCCCGCCGCTTCTAAAAAAGCTTGGAATCCATTGCGAAAAGCATAGTAAAATACTGCCGCTGCTGGAATAAATAATAACAGTGCCAGATAAACAAGGGCAATGATAATCAGTAGGGGTTTGTAATCCCATTCTTTCGTTTTAGTTAAGGCTTTTGGATTCTGCATTTTTGATCTGTCTCCAGTCATACTCTAATATTTTTTTACTCTTTACTTAACTCTGTATTTTTGCCCCCATTGCTGCAGGAAATTAATTACTACTAACATCAACAAAGAAACCAGTAATAAAACCATGCCGATTACTGTCGCCCCTGTGTAATCATATTCCTCTAGTCTTTGGAAGATTAAAACTGGGGCAATTAAATCCTTAAAGGGGATATTAGAGGAGATAATAACTACAGAACCATATTCACCGATCGCTCTGGCAAAACCGAGGGCAACTCCTGTTAAAATAGCCGGTAGTATTGTGGGAAAAATCACTCGCCAAAAGATTTGCCAAGAGGAAGCACCGAGGGATAAAGCCGCTTCTTCTACTTCTTTTTCCATTTCCTGTAAAACCGGCTGTAGGGTGCGGACAATGAAGGGTAAAGCGATAAATAACATCGCCACAAAAACCCCTAAAATGGTAAAGGATATCTTAATGCCAAAAGGGGCAAAAAATTGACCGAGCCAACCGTTATCACTGTAAACTGTGGCGAGGACTAAACCAGCAACAGAAGTGGGTAAAGCAAAGGGCAAATCCACACAAGCATCGACAATTTTTTTACCGGGGAATCGATACCGCACTAATACCCAAGCGATAATAGTGCCAAAAACTCCGTCAATTAATCCGGCGATTAAGGAAGTAAAAAAAGTGACTTGGTAGGCGGATAAAGAAATCGGTAAAGTGGCAATGCGCCAAAATTCGGCAAAACCAAGAGTTAGGGATTTAGCAAATAGTGCCGCTGCCGGTAAAACCAACAAAACCACTAGATAACTAATGGTAATTACCCAAGGAATAGAAACTTTTTTCAGGGGTTGACTGGGAGATAAAGATAATTGTGGGTTAGCCATTGTTAATTATTGCTAGAGATTACCAATTGTCCGCTTCTTCAAGAACTTGTGCTGAATCATACCAAACTTCTACATCTAAATCTGCCAGATAGGAAAGGGCATTTTCTATCCCTTGAGAGTTGCCTTGCAGTTGTAGATCGAACCAGCCATCTTGATTATTATTGGCAGCTAACAAAGCAGAAAATATATTCACTTTTAGACCGGGAAAAGACCCCAAACGTGCTATAATTGGCTCGTTAACATATTGTTTAGGAATCCGAATTTTTATTCTTCGGGAAGTGGGGCGATCAAGTCCTGATTGATCGAGATGTAAGTCACTTTGGGGATGATTAATAGTTTGCCATTGAGGTTGATTATCCATGGTTTTTCTCCTTTAAGATTTACCAGCTTTAGTCAGAATTTTATCGAACAAGCCTCCATCATCAAAAAATTGCTTTTGTACCTGATCCCAACCGCCTAAATCCTGCACGGTAAAGAGATTTTTTATCTCAGGAAATTTACTCTCAAACTCTTTCACTACCGTCGGTTCAACGGGACGAAAACCCACCTGAGCAAATTCTCTTTGCGCTGCGGGAGTAAATAAAAACTGCACAAAAGCCTCGGCCACTTTTCTCGTACCTTTTTTATCCACATTGGCATCAACAACCGCCACGGGATTATCAATAGAAATATTATAATCAGTGGGAACAGTATAAGCTAACTTCTCACCTTTTTGATTAGCGAGAATCATCTCGTTTTCGTAATTAATTAGCACATTTCCCTGGCCTTGTTTAAAAAACACATCACTAGATTCGCGAGCGTCTCTAGGTAAAACTGGCGCATTTTTAAACACTTTTTCGACAAAAGTTTCCGCCGCTTCTTTACTACCTCCTGCTTGCGTCACCGAACCCCAAAGAGCGAGAAAATTCCAGCGCGCTCCGCCAGAAGTTTTGGGATTAGCGGTAATAACTTTAATATTATCCTTGGCTAAATCTGACCATTGATTAATTTTAATATTGGCATCGCGAGGAACAAAAGCCACCACAGATTTATGAACAATAGATTCATTCGGAGCTTCTTTTTCCCAACCGGGTTGAATTAATCCCGCTTGCTCAATTTTCGTGGTATCCAAAGCTAAAGCCAACGCTACCACATCCGCTTCTAAACCATCGATAACGGCGCGAGTTTGGGAACCAGAACCACCATAACTTTGTTCAAAAGTTACTTTCTGCCCCGTTTTTTGTTGCCATTCCTCGACAAATTTGGGAATGATTTTTTCGTAGGCACTTTGGGTAACAGCATAGGAAACAAGCGTCACAGTCACGGGTTTTTGGCTGTCATTGCCGCTATTGGTGGGGGATGAGGTGCAAGATACCAGCATTCCTCCCGTCAGGACAGTTGCCATGAGTAGGGACAAACAAGACTGGGATGACTGCATCGGCGGCGCTCCTAAAATTTACTCTGAGGTTGTATCTGTTTTCATGCGTGGTTTAATCCTACAACACGGGAAACAAAATTTCAATACATTTATAAAACAAATTTGAAACCAAGTTAGGAGAAGAGAAACTGTGAGAAGATAGAATCAGTGCTACATCTAGGTTTGAGACTATGGGCAAGAGCGTCAAAGCCAAAAAAACAACCCTCCTACAACAACTGATTAACCAGAGTTTTCTCTTTCGCGGACTAGAGGAAGCTTGGTTAAGTCAGTATCTCGATGCCGACAATCTCAAGTTAGAGACGCTATTTTCCAATCGTCCCGTCTATACGGCTTTTCTCCCCGATGAATTTCTAGATGTTTTGTATGTGATTTTGGATGAGGGTGTAATCGTTGTCCGCAGCACTCCCCTCGACCGGATTATTGCCATTACCTACCCCGGTGGCTGTTTTGGTATGAGGAGTTTACCCTTTAGTTATGGTTTAGCCAGTCGCGCTTTTCCCTGTTTGGTGGAATCCTATAAAACTACCCATGTCCTAAAAATTCCCTTATCGGCGCTAGAAAAGATTTACAACGATAACGAAAGTTTTCGTCAACGGTACTGTTTTTTATTTGAATTACAGCAAAAATTCGAGTATCATTTGCTTAATTGTAGTAGCTATCCACCCCAAGCTGTCGCCACTTTACTGAGAGCTTTAATCTATCAAGAAAGAGAATTAGGCAGTCAACCGAGTGCCGAAAATATCTATACTTTTGATTTATCCGTCGATGTGATTGCTCGCGCTTGTCAACTCAATCAACGTACCGTCGAACAGGTATTAAAAGGATTGCAAAACGTGGGATTAATTGCCTCAGAATCGACGGGGGATTTAATTCGGGTACTGGATGCCGAGGGTTTAAAAGAAGTTTACAGTGCCACCAGAGATAAAGTTAATTGGTGGCCCCTAAGATAAGTAGAATTTGCTGAATAAATCTAAAAACTTTGTTGGATAAGAATTTTAGACTTTTTTCCCATCAAAAAGTGCCAGAAATTGGGGTGATGGGGGAAGAATTCAGGGACTTTTTCCCTGAAAATTAGGTAATTGACCCCCTGAAAATGGGTAAAACCCTACACCCCACACCCCACACCCCACACCCTGCCCCCACGCAAACCTTTTTGCTGCAAACCCTATTTATTATTGCAATTGACAGCGCTTTAAGGCATCTTCGGCAGCCGCTTTGGTGGCATCCTGTTTCCGTTTACCTTTACCTGTACCATAGAGAAGGTTATTAACCCGCACTTCAGCAGTAAATTCCCTAGCGTGGGGGGGTCCGGTAACATCAATGATCGCATATTCTGGATTAGAGGCGAAATTAGCCAGCGCCCACTGTTGAAAGAGATTTTTGGCATCGATAAAAGATGGCGATTCCGATTGTTGAGAGACTAAATGAGAGGCAACAGGGATAAAAAGCCCGTGCAGATAGTTTTTAACCGCATTTAACCCAGAATCTAGATAATAAGCCCCAATTATCGCTTCAAAAGTGTCCGCTAATAGGGTAGGATTTGATCGCCCCCGATCTTTAATTGCTCCCTTGCCTAAACGCATTAATTCCCCCAGACCGATTTCAATGCCCAATTGCGCTAATTGTTCTTCTTTGACCAAATTTGACCGCAAACGGGTTAATTCAGCCTCGTTCATGGTGGGATATTTTTGATACAATAGTTCGCCCACCAAAAAAGCCAAAATCGCGTCGCCCAAAAATTCTAGGCGCTCGTTATTTTCCGTCAATTCCGACTGTTCATTGACATAGGAACGATGGGTTAAAGCTTGGGTGAGAAGGAGAGCATTTTGAAAAGGAGGCAAACAAGACATTACAGAAATGATCAAGTCAAGAGCATTTCTTATCTTAATCCGACCCCACCGCGAATAGATGAGACGAACGATCCTTTTTTTACTGTTTTTTCCGGCTAGTTTAGGTATAATCTCCCAAATCTTCTCACCGGAAAACCTATCCGCTGCTATTCTTGCCCTAGGTATCCTGGGGATGTGTATGGAACAAGCACGCATGGCAGCGGTGGACTTGGCAGAAATTGCCGAATTTCAGCAAAAAACCAGCGATCCTCGCCTTGATCGCTTTTTTATGGTTACAATTAGTACAATTGTCTTAGAATTATCGGGCTTTTATTTGGCTGCCCTCTGGATAGGATGGGGAGCTTTAATAGTTTTAGTTAGTCAAATTTGGTTTCATTGTTTAGCCAAAATTCAACTGCAGCCAAGCACGGAAAAAA
Organism: Microcystis aeruginosa Ma_MB_S_20031200_S102; assembly: GCA_007095845.1. Lineage (GTDB taxonomy): Bacteria > Cyanobacteriota > Cyanobacteriia > Cyanobacteriales > Microcystaceae > Microcystis > Microcystis aeruginosa_D. The sequence continues at coordinate 14,029 of SFBI01000097.1, read as the reverse complement.
TTATTGACTATGGTATAGTACCACGTTTACCCATCCTACTCGCCGACGGAATTGGCATAATCTTCGTGGCTTTCTGGTTAGCCAAAATCTCCCCCCTAATTATGGCCATAACTTTAACGACAATGTTATTAATCTACGGCTCTCTTAAGTATCTTTTCAGAACTGAGGAGGGGAGAGAAAGGAAAATCCAGAGGCTGCAATCCCTATAAATGGGCGCTCAGAGACTCTGACGCAGTTTAAATTCAGTACAGCTTACCACAACCAACATCGAGGACAGTTGCACCAGAGGATAGTTTATCTAATTAAGAAAGCGATTTCAGATTGACAATCCCATCGCTAAAAGCGAGGCATTCTTGGTTCATTGAGTTTCCTTAATCTGGCAGTGTGCTATTCTACCCTATCTGTAGTCAGATTTTGGAGAATTGCTATTACTTAATGAACCACAACCTAGTAGATTGGGACTGAGAAACTTTCCTCCCTGCTCAACCCAAAAGGAATTGATATTGGTGCGGATAGACATTGGGTGAGTGTTCCCTTGGGGACAGATGAAGAGCCAGTTAGCTGTCCAGCAATGCTCTAAAGTTGATAAATATCAATCTAACAAAAACTCAAAGCTTTACTATACAAGCTTTACAAGCATAAGTTGTTAATAGTTTTACATGACAGGTTCGGTAGACCCAGAAATTTTAGCTCCTTGACTGGGGATTTATCTGCTACGGCTGACTTTTGGAATCCCCGTCTCTTGAAAGCGGGGATATCTCAAAAAACTTATTTGACAGATCAGCAGTATTTGCTGTACGATGGATGATCGTGACCTCAATTGGAGAGATGGCCGAGCGGTTGAAGGCGCAGCACTGGAAATGCTGTTTAGGGGTAACTTTAACGAGGGTTCGAATCCCTCTCTCTCCGTCCCTAAAGCACCTCCTAGGAGGTGCTTTTTATGGCAGACTATAGGAGTCGGGATTCTGAATTCAGGAGATTACTCTTATCGATTATCTTCTCCCCTGCTCCCCACTTCATAATTTATAATTTATAATTCCCACTCCAGGCTCTTCTCGACTTTGTGTGATAATTTTTGCTTATAGAATCGTGAAATATTTACCTAGAAAGACTTTTAGGACTATTTTGCTGAAGAAACTATCAGTATAGACCCCGTTTTCACACAGAAACCAGAAGAACCCGCTCCCCACTTCATAATTTATAATTTATAATTCCCACTCTCCTATACTTTTTCAACAGGATTTAGTCTAATTCCTCGTCGGTAAACCATCTTTACACTTAGCTAACCACTCCAATAAACTATCTAACTGCTGTTGCGGTTTTAGCGTTCCTAAACCCCTAACCGTTACCTGTTTGGGACTATAAACAAAGCGTGATTGTATATGTTGGGGTAGGTGTTCTTGTAATAATTTCCACGCTGGTTCTTCCATGGGAGTTTCTAGGATAATATGCTGTTTTCCATCGGGTTTAATGCGCGAAAAACCGAGGGATTTAGCCAGATGTTTTAACTCGATTACCTTAAATAATTGTGCCACTGGGGAAGGAATTGCCCCGTATCTATCCACTAAATCCGCAGCAATTTCTCCTAAAGCTTTCTGAGAATTGGCAGTAGCGATCGCCCGATAAACATCCATTTTCTGCTCTGAATCGGATATATAATCATTAGGAATAAATGCCGTCAATTTCAGATCGATTTGGGTATCCTCCACTTGCGGAATTTCTTGACCTTGAATTTCCCGCAAAGCTTCCTGTAACATTTCCATATATAGATCAAAACCGATCGCTTCCATTTGTCCCGATTGTTTCGCACCCAATAAGTTACCCGCACCGCGAATTTCCAGATCCCTAGTCGCTAATTGATACCCCGATCCTAACTGGGTAAATTCTTGAATTGCCTTTAATCTTTCCCGAGCGGTTTCTGTTAGTTCTCCCTTAGCTGGATAAAGTAACCAAGCGTGCGCTTGTACTCCCGATCGCCCCACCCTTCCTCGCAGTTGATAGAGTTGCGCTAAACCGAATTTTTGGGCATCTTCAATGATAATCGTGTTAACTCTGGGAATATCTAACCCCGACTCCACAATAGTCGTACAAACTAAGATATCCGCTTCCCCATTATTAAAAGCTAACATGGTGGTCTCTAATTCAGCCTCATCCATACGACCATGACCAATGGAAATTCTAGCACCCGGAATCATCCCTTGAATGGCTGCCGCTTTTTCTTCAATTCCCTCGATTCTGGGTACTACATAAAAAATCTGTCCCCCCCGATCCAATTCATTGCGAATTGCCGTTCTAATCGCATCAGAATTATAACTAGAAAGGTGCGTTTGTATGGGACGACGAGAGGGGGGAGGTGTGGTAATTAAACTCATTTCTCGCACCCCAGAAAGGGACATATAAAGAGTCCGGGGAATCGGTGTCGCACTCAAGGTTAATACATCAATATTACTCTTAAAAGCCTTAATTTTCTCCTTTTGATTAACCCCAAAACGCTGTTCTTCATCAATTACCAATAACCCTAAATCTCTAAACTCCACCGCTTTACTCAATAACAACTGCGTCCCCACTACTATATCCAATTCCCCCGTTTTCAAGCGCTGGACGATATCTTTTTTCTCGGAATTGGTGCGAAAACGATTTAATAAACCCACGTTGATGGGATAGGGAGCAAAACGTTCCTTCAGGGTGTGATAATGTTGTTGGGTTAAAATCGTTGTTGGTGCTAATAAAGCCACCTGTTTATGACCCGTGGTGACAGCTTTAAAAATAGCACGAATGGCCACTTCTGTCTTGCCAAAACCCACATCCCCACAGACTAAACGATCCATCGGGCGATCGCTTTCTAAATCCCGTTTCACATCCTGTATCGCTTTCAGTTGATCAGCAGTGGGTTGGTAGGGAAAAGAATCCTCTAACTCCCGCTGCCAGGGATTATCCATAGGATAGGCAAAACCCGATTTTTGGGCGCGTTGGGCGTAAATATTGATTAAATCAACCGCTAACTTCTTAACCGACTTCCTAACGCGGGCTTTCGTCGCTTCCCACGCTTTGCCAGAGATTTTATGTAATTCGGGCGCTTGACTACCTGTATGACGATAACGGGAGAGATTATCAAGAGAATCGGCAGGAACCCGCAATAATCCATCGGCATACTTAATAACTAGATAATCTCGACCTTGCACTACTCCGCTAATTGTGCTTTCTTGCTTTTCTAGTTTGATAAACTGTCCGATGCCATGGTGTTTATGTACTACAAAATCGAGGGGACGGAGTTTATTCACATCCACCTGTACCGAGGCTGCTTGCCGACGTTTGCGGACGTACCCGGCAGTATTTAAAAGATGTTGTCCGAAGAACTCTCGATCGCTAACGACGACTATGCGATAGGTGGGGAGGATAAAACCTTCTAATTCAGCTAATCCTGAGTATTTTAGGGCTGTAGCGGTGTTTTGAATTATTAAGCGCTCGATCGCCCCAAAATCGAGGGGATTGGGGATAAATTGGGCTGGGCAGTCGTGTTCCTGTAATAACGAGACTGTGCGGGAGGGTTGGGCAGATATTAACCATGTGGCGTACTTATTTAGTTTAATACCGCTATAAATCTCTCTTTTTCCCCGTAAAATTTCCGCTAGTTTGGCGAATTGCCCCGGATTGGTGGGAATCGGACGACTGGAGAGATTAAGGCGATTTTCGGACAGGTGATCGTCTATTTCCGAGAGGTAGAGATGGGGAAATTTGACCGATATTTGCAGAGATTCGCCAAAAGAACGGTGAATTTGCGGTAAAGCTGGTTCCATCTCTTGCCAGCGTTCCCCAATATATTCTATCCAGCGATCGCTTCTAGCTTGACAGCTTTCCAGTTCATCAAAGGCAATAAGGGTATTTTCAGAGAGATAATCCAATAAAGAGGCAGGTTGAGGGAATGCCAAGCCTAAAAATCGCTCAATTCCCTCTGGATAAATGCCATTAGCCAATTTTTCTCGATCTTCGGCCCCCAGATAATCGGCCACTGTGGGGGGAAGAGAAGGGGCAATCATTGCCGCAAAGCTAGTGGGAGTAAGAAGCAGATTGGGGATAGAATCCAGCGATCTTTGGGTGGCGGGGTCAAATTCTCGCAATTTTTCCAATTCATCGCCGAAAAATTCTAACCTGACTGGTAATTCGGCCGAAACTGGGAAAATATCAACGATATCGCCACGACGACTCCATTGCCCTTCGGTTTCTACCAGTGGAACCCTTTCATATCCTAATCTAGCTAGGGTTAGATCGAGGTTTTTGGCTTCTATAACCCTTCCTACCGCAAAATTATCGCTATATTGCTCGAAAACCTCTCTAGGGGGTAAATGGGGCTGCAGGGCCTTTTCGGTGGTAACGATCGCAATTCCGGCATCTTGATGACTGATTAGGGTTTGCCCTGAGCTACGTCGAAGGGTCGATAATACCTGCATCTGTCCCCAAATCATCTCGGATTCCCGATTAAATGTCTCGTAGGGACAAGCTTCCGAGGTGGGATAAAAGAAAACACTTTTCCACGTCATTGCTTCTAATTGTGTTGCCCAACGTGCCGCTTCTTCTAGATTGGCACAGATAATTACCAGATTTTTTCCTTGACAACGGGCGAAAGCTGTGCTTATTAATCCTTTCGGTAAGCGGGCAAGGCCAGTTAGGGTTAAATTGCCGTTTTTTTCCAGTTTTTGGATAAGTTCGGCAGTTAAGGGCGATTTTTCAATGTTGCGAATAACGGAGGCAAAAGTCATTTTTTAGTGATCGGCGCTCGGTTTTTAGTTAAGCTCTCCTGAATTTAAACTGTCTCTTGGGAGTTTTAGTACAAATGCTCAGGTTTCCTCTCCCTGCTCCCAACTGTGGTGCAGTCCTAACGAGTATCAGTTATCAGATGTGAGTTTTCAGTCCACCCACTACTTTTTGGGGGTTAATTTTTTTGGGCTTTATTTGACTTGACCAGAGGGGGGTCGCAGGCGCACGGATTTTCCATTATTTGTATAATATCATGTCAAGCGTTGGTTGGCAAGAGAAAATTTTTTAATTGCCAGCCAAGTCAGTACATCTATACGGAGATATTTTCAGAATGATAACGATTCTCACCGAATGTGATAAGATGAGAATCATAATCAGACTCAGTTAACTCCGATGGGTAAAAATTTCCAGTTAACAGCGATCGCTTTAACCCTGACTATAGCCAGCTTAACAGCTTGTAGCGATTCCTCGGTCAAGGAAGAGGAAGCAAAGACACCCTTACAGGTGACAGTCAGTATCGTACCGCAGGAATATTTCGTCAAACGCATCGGCGGTGATAGAGTCAGTGTTAATGCCATGATTCAACCCGGGACAGATCCCCACACCTATGAACCAAAACCCGAACAATTAAAAACCACAGCCCGATCGCAAGCCTACTTTAAAATTGGTGTATCCTTAGAAGATGCTTGGAAAGATCGCTTAAACAGTGTTAACCAACAGATGTTAATCGTCGATACCAGTCAAGGGGTAGATAAAATCCCTTTGACAGCAGAACATAATCACGATCATGATCATGATCACAGCAAGGAAGAAAAACATCAAGCCGGAAAAAACACCTTAGATCCCCATATTTGGTTATCACCAAAACGAGTCAAAGCACAAGCAAAGACTATTTATCAAACCCTAGCACAACTCGATCCCGGTCAGGAAGCTATCTATCGGGCTAACTTGGAAAAATTCAGTCAGGAGTTAGACGCATTAGATCAAGAAATTCGGCAAAACTTGGCAGGGATTAAAAACAAAAAGTTTATGGTGTTTCATCCTGAATGGGGCTATTTTGCCCAAGATTACGGTTTAGAGATGATTGCGATCGAAATCGACGGTAATGAACCCAGTGCTGCCCAGTTGAGTCAACTAATCAAACAGGCAAAAAAAGAGAATATTAAAGTTATTTTTACTCAACCAGAATTTAGTCAGAAAAGTGCCGAAACTATTGCTAGGGAAATTGGGGGACAGGTAATCCCTATCAGTGCCTTTGCTGAAAATTGGAGTGAAAACCTGCGACAAGTTTCCCAAAAAATGGCCACAGTTTTAAATCAGTAATTGCTTGTATATGTCAACGATCATTACCATTAGTAATCTCTGGGCTGGCTACGAACAGGAACCCATCCTCGAAGATATTAATTTAACTATTCAAGAACTGGATTTTCTAGGAATTATCGGCCCGAATGGAGGAGGAAAAACCACCCTACTTAAGGTTTTACTGGGATTAATTAAACCTTGGCGGGGAGAAGTCAGTATTTTGGGGCAAAGTGTCGAAAAAGGTCGGGAATTAGTCGGTTATGTGCCGCAGTTTGTCGAATGCGATCGCTCATTTCCCATTACTGTGGGTGAGGTGGTGAAAATGGGGAGATTGAGCAGCAAAAAACTCTGGCAAGGCTATAGTAAAAAAGATGAGATAAGGGTAGATAAAGCTTTAGATAGTGTGGGAATGTTAGCGTTGAAAAAAAGATCGATTGCTGAACTTTCGGGGGGACAGCGCCAACGGGTTTATATCGCTCGCGCTTTAGCAGTAGAACCCCGTCTCTTGATTTTAGATGAACCCACTGCCAGTGTCGATCCCCAAATGCGTGCTAGTATTTTTTCCCTGTTGCAAGAATTGAATGAGTGGATGACTATTTTAATTATTTCCCACGATCTGGGAACCCTATCTACCTATGTTAAATCGATCGGTTGTCTCAATCGTCGTCTCTATTATCACGGCCAAAAATCTCTTACTGCTGCTATGTTAGAACAAGTGTATTGTTAAAGGGTTTCTCCTTTTGGGTTAAAATGGATTTCTGCTCAAGCTCATTGTTGAATGGTATTCACTCGTGTCTAAAAGGGATAAACTACTAGAACTACTCAAGAATAGTCCTAATAACGCAAGATTCAACGATATTTGTCAACTGCTAGAATTAGAAGGGTTTTCCCTTGATCGAATTACAGGTAGCCATCACATTTTTAAAAGAAATGATATTATTTTGGTCATACCTGTTCATAATAAAAAAGTAAAATCTGTTTATATTCGTCGAGTCCTTGAAATTATCGGAGATAACTAAAGATGAATTATCCAATTATTATTTATCCCTGTGAAGAAGGCGGTTTTGTCGCTGAAATTCCAGCACTATCTGGCTGTTTGGCTCAGGGTGAAACCTTAGAAGAAACCCTACAAGAATTACTGATGGTAAAAGATTTATGGTTAGAAACAGCCCAAAAATATAATCAAAAACTTCCCAACTTAGAAACAGAGATAGCGAAAATCAAAGCATTAAGCACTGTATAGAGCATTTTGGGGAGAATTGCGATCGCTAATTGCCGTCTTGACTTAAAAAATAGTTACTTAACGCGCTTTTTTGCTTTTAATCATAAGGAAAATAATTGGGTGCAGACGATTCCTGAAACGGGTTGGAACACGATTCTTCGACTTTATGGCCCGCTTGAGCCTTGGTTTGATAAGACTTGGCGACCAGGGGAAATCGAGTTAAAGTAATCCTATTGAGAATCTGGCTGGATCGCCGATCTGTTGCTTGGGTTGAGGTGATAAAGTTCGGCGATCGAACTTTGTCAGAGAGAATGATTGCAGTAACTCGAAAATTAGATTATCATTTCCTATAGTTGGGTTGCATTTCTTAACCTTAAGCGACGAGAGTGGCGATCCCACTAAATCCTTTAGTCTGATGAGCATTGCAAACTTATAATGTCTATCAAGTTCGATAAAACCACAAGTATCTATTTTTATACACATATTTAACTTCTATTATACATACATTCATTTTCCTATGAACATTGATGATTTTAAACACCTTTTTCCATTTCCAGAAAACTGGATCAATACTATCCTTCTATTGCTTTTCTTTAGATTTTTGCCATTCATTATTAAATCGATAACTCCATTAACTAAGTTATACTCAACCTTTAAAGAGTTTGAAGATCGCAAAATTCTTACGGAAAAATTAAGTCGAGGTGCATACGATAAAGAAACAATACAACAATCAACTAAATATTACATCAGTCCTAAGTGTTCAAATATAGATCCAGCCCAAGAGGAAGAAATACGACAAGCATTAATGGCGACAAGAGAAAGTTTATTTAAAAAAATAGATGATTTTTTAGATGATCATGATTCTTCTAAAAGACACTTACTCATACTAGCTGACTCTGGAACTGGCAAAACATCATTTGTTTTAAATTATTATGCTCATAATTTACGTCGAAGTCGAAACAAATCTCAAAATTTATTTTTAGTACCTCTCGGCTTGAAAGATGCTGATACACAAATTAGCGAATATGAAAATAAAAATGAGACTGTTATTTTTCTTGATGCCTTAGATGAAGATACGAAAGCGATTGAAGATCATCGTACACGCATCAGACATCTTATGGATGCTTGTCGAGATTACAAGCGAGTGATTATTACTTGCAGAACACAATTTTTTCCAAATGATGAAGAAATGCCTGTTGAAACAGGAATTGCTCGGGTAGGCCCTCGAAAAGCTGGAGAAAAAGGTGTTTATGAATTTTGGAAACTTTATCTTTCTCCTTTTGATGATAATGATATAGACCTTTATCTTCAAAAGCGTTTTCCCTTTTGGCTTTCTAGCAAACGGAAAAAAGCTAAAGAGTTAGCTTATCGGATTAAGTCACTAAGTGTAAGACCGATGCTTTTAGCTCATATTCCTGATGTTATTGAGTCAGGACACAAAATAACTCAATCTTACCAGCTATATCAACTAATGGTAGATGCTTGGTTAGAGCGAGAGTCTTCTTGGGTAAGCAAAAGTAAGTTAGGAGAATACTCAGAACGGCTTGCTGTAAATCTTTATGTTAATAGGGAAAAAAGAGGAATGGAGAGAATTCCTTCTCAAGATTTAGAGGGTTTAGCCAATGAGTGGAATAGCGATTTGACACGATGGCAACTTAGTGGAAGATCACTTTTGAATCGGGATGCACAGGGAAATTATAAATTTGCTCATCGCTCAATCATGGAGTACCTTTTTGTTAAAAGGCTACTTCAGGGAGATTTTGGTTGTAGTGGTGTTATTCTTACTGATCAAATGAAACGTTTTTTGATCGAAATAATTGCAACTGAAAGTGATAATCTTAGTATTGATGAAGCTTTAGAGTTTTTTTTAAAAATAGAAGTTTATATTGATTACGAAGATCGAATTATTTTAGAGAGAAATAAACAAAATGCTCTTGATCAAGCACCTAATGCTGATGACTTAGAAGAGTTGATTAATTCTCAAGACGACTTTGTCGTTAAATTAAATAAGTTTTACAACGACGCTATGATTTTAATTCATTTTTCTGGGATAAATCTACTTTTGTCTCGCGATATAGATAATGGGATAAAAGATGAACTTTTTTTGAAATTACAAAGTTCAGATTTAGGTTTTAGTGATTCCTATATTAAGCAAGTTCTTGAGCTATTACTCCCTGATTTATCTAATTCAAGAGAATCTTTTATAAGGGCTAAGACTAGATTAAATGGATTACGAAAATACTACATTGAACAACTAATAGGGAAGACAATTGAAATTGGACTAGATCTAGATAAAGAAATTGAAAATAGATTAGAAAGCAGAATTGGAATAGAAAAGAAATCTAGCTCACAAGCCAAAATACATCAAGATGTAAAACGTTTTGTAAAACTTTATGGTATTCATGGGCTAATAAGTTTTTCTTTAATTAATCAATCGTCATTCTGCAAGATCGAGCCTTTGTATCCTAATTTTAATAGTTTTGTTTTAAGATTAATTCCCGAAGTGCAATCACCGATCTTGTAATGCGATCGTTTTTTGATGATGGGGAGGGGCGATCGCTTTTTGGGGAATGAGTGCGATCGCCGATCTTGTAGGTTGGGTTGAGGTGACGAAACCCAACATTACTTTTTCCCAAATTACCACCCAATATCTGAGTTATAATTAATACTATCAATTCTACACCTTAATCAAATAATTTAACTTATGTCTCCTACAATTCGTGAAGAACTTCACCAACAGATTGACCGATTACCTGATGACATTGTTGAAAAAATTGCCAACTTTACCCGATTAATTTACCCTGAGTCAAACAACATTTCAGAATATACTAATTGGCAAGATGAAGACTGGCAAAAATTTTCATTAGAGCAATTTTTCAAAGAAGAAGATGAAATTGAATATTCCCTAGCAGATGCTCAAGAAATTTATGGATCTTCGGGACTTGGTATGGTTCGATAGGGGGGCATAAATCGACTCAATCCTTATCTGGCAAAAGATTTAATTGATTAGTTCGCTCCAGATCGCCAACAATTGACAAAAATTGCGGCAATGTCTGTCTCTATAAAGGTTTCATTCCTTATAACCCCGTCCATTGTATAAGACAAACCGAAGAACCCGAAATCCTCGTGAACTTTATTTTAAGTCACCATGCCGAAGAAAAAATTATTCAACGCCAAATCTCTTTAAAAATATTGCAGGACATCCTCAATAATCCTGAGCAAATTTTAGAAGAAGATGGACTCAAAGTTTATCAAGGTACGTTTGTCGCCATTAACAATAAAACTTATCTTCTGAGAATTTACATTAATGACTTAGTTGAGCCTCAAAAAATTGTTACACTATATGTTACCAGTAAACTTAGAAAATATAGGCAGCTATCAAATGAAAGCTAAATATGATGCTGAAGTTGACGTTTTAACAATTACCTGGCATGACACACCCGTAGAGGAAAGTGAGGCAATCAGTCCGGGGGTTATTCTTGACTATGATCAAGCAGGTAATGTAATCGGGATTGAAATTCTTAATGCTTCTCGAAAAATCGAGAATTTTTCTCCGAATGTGCAGGTAGCTATTTCTTCTCGATAAAGGTGATCGCTGATCCTATAGTGCGATCGCCGATCTGTAGGTTGGGTTGAGGTGACAAAACCCAACACTTCCTTTATTTCTTACCTTAATTTTTGGGGTTCCACTTCTACATTTTATTCCATACCAATATCACTATCAAAGATCAGCCTTTCTGAAGCCCCCCACATCTGATCATAAATTCCTTCTTCAACCTAACGATGAAAACTGGAGTGTTGCCAATCTTTCGGAGCATTTACTAATCCATGATGCACGGGATTGTAATGGATGTATTCGAGATGATTAACAAAATCTCGATCATCTCGAACTTGATGCTCCCAAAAGCGACGTTGCCAAATAGCCTTTTCTCCTTTATGTTGTCGAGATGTTGAAATTTTACCCTGATATTGAGAATGACATTGACGGCTAAAATAACTTTTAATTAATCGCCAACGAGTTGAAAAATCTGCATCTGTTTCAGGCAATGTCCAAAGAGCATGAATATTATCTGGTAAAATGACAATAGCATCAATCTTAAAATGATGTTGTCGCATAACATATTTAAAAGCATTTCGTAGTAAATTCACATTTTCAGGTTCACACAAAATTTTGTGACGATTGTATGTCACAACTGTAAAAAAATAAGTAGCTCCAGGTGTTTTTGCTCTACGGTATTGCATCAAGTTAGGATAACATTTATTGGATTGGTGTTTACGCAACTGGCGTTGGGTTTCGTGCCTCAACCCAACCTACCAAACTACCAAACTTTAAGACCGCAATTCCTTTGGCTTTTGAAAGTGCGATCGCTGTTATCTTGTTGATTAAATTTTAAAATTGCCATTGCTTGGGATAGGAGCGCAAAGGGCGATCGCTTTTTGGGGATGAGAAGGGGCGATCGTTTCTTGAGTGAGGAGAGGCGATCGTTTTTGGGTGATGTGGGAATGGCGATCACATATCGTATTTTTCTATTATCATAGTAAAATTAGGCAAATATTTTGAAAATAACATGAAAATTAAAGCTCTAATCTGGCAAGAAGATGGTATTTGGTGCGGTTCTGTACCTGCATTGCCAGGCTGTCATACCTGGGGAGAAAGCTACGAACAATTATTAGAAATGTTGCAAGATGCGGTTCAAGGATGGCTTGAAGTTGCAAGCCAAGAAACAGAAATTGAAGCAGAAAAAGAGCTAGTCGAATTATCATTATGAAATCTATTTCTGGCCAAGCCCTTTGTAAAATTATTGAACGTTATGGTTGGCAGTTAAAACGCATTAGTAGTAGTCATCATATTTATACAAAACAGGGAATGAAAGTTATTTTATACGTTCCTGTTCATGGCAATAAAGATTTACCAATTGGTACTCTTAAGAGTATTTTGAAAGATGCTGATCTGACCGAAGATGACTTGAGATAACGGTGATCGCTGTTTTCTTGTTGATTAAATCTTAAAAACGCGATCAGGTTTTCTTTTGAAATTTAGGGTAAAGCTGTTAAAACAAAACGGATAGACGTTGCCACTACCGCCGTAAACAAAATCCCAATCAAAGCCCAAACCTGATTGCCCTGATTGCTTTCTACCTTTTCTATCTGTAATTCCATTTTATCGAATCGCTTATCCATTGAATCCAATCGTTTCTCTACATTATCAACTTTGGTTTCTACAGTAGCCAATCGAATCTGTACTTGATTCACATCTTTAGAAATTGTATCTAGCTTCTGATTCATTTCTGCTAGAACTTCGCGCAAATCCGTTTCGATGATAGTCGGTGTTGGCATAACTCATCTTGTTAATCAGGCTGACACACTCATTTTAATCTATTTTTTTGCTGAGAGAACGGCCTCTTCTCAAAATATCTAAAAAAATAATGCGATCGCCGTCATTTTGTTGATTAAACTTTAAAACTGCCATTGCTTGAGATAGGAACGCAAAGGGCGATCACTTTTGGGTGATGTGGGAATGGTGATCGCCTGCCCTGAGATTAATCTCTCAACAAAGCTCGAAAACCAGCTTGCTGAAAATGAATATCCGTTGTTAATGCTTCCGTTATTCTACGCTCTTCCATTACAATCAAAGAAATACAGTCAACAATTCCCCAATTTTTATCGTTTCTTTGACAATATAGTTGAAAAGCTTTTTGATAAAGAATTTCCGATAAGGGAATAACTGTCACTGTTCTGTCCTTTTCTAATGAGGACAATAATTTAATTGACTTAGAGCGATATTTTTGTTTAGATAAAGCATTGCCAATCTCTAAAATAATGGCTCTGGTTGTAACTAAAGGTGTTTTTGAAGTTTTTAATTGTTGGGCAATGGCAAGTGCTTTATGATGATAATCGTCCGTAGATGAAGATAAAGCGATCGCATAACTTGTATCGAGAAATTTCTCAGGGTTCATGCTCTTTTTCTTCGCCATATAAATATTTATCTAGATTTTCTGACCAATCAGAGGGTCCGTCTAGTTGTAATGATTCTGCTGTCTCTAAAAAAGAAGTGAGTTCATTATTTTCATCCGATAAGTTATCAACAATAATGCGAACACGAGTATTAGCCTTCAATCTAACGGGTTGCTCTGGATGAAAGACCTTTCCGTCAAATAATGCGTTAATAGAATTAAGCATGATCTGTTGGTGAAATGATTTTTACTTGAAATATCTATATTATAAATGTAACACACCAAATTGATTGTTATTCGCTGTCATCTTGTGGATTAAACTTTAAAGCTGCCGCTTGGGATAGGAACGCAAAAGGCGATCGCTTTTTGATGAGGAGGAGAAGCGATCTTGTAGGTGGCTCTTCGGGACTTGGTATGGTTCGATAGGGGAGCATAAATCGACTCAATCTTTATCTGGCAAGAGATTTAATTGATTAGTTCGCTCCAGATCGCAAACAATTGACAAAAATTGCGGCAATGTCTGTCTCTATAAAGGTTTCATTCCTTATAACCCCGTCCATTAGACCTCTCCATAATATTATCTCAAGACCAAAAGTCTTTCTAGTCAAGGAATATACCCGAATAAAAATTATTTTAATAAGCTTTATTTTGGTATTCATTCCCTTAATTAATCCGTTGGTTGTATGATTTTCAAAGTAATTACAAATACCCTGCAAATGCTTCTGGATCATACTGGCACTACTTTCATATAATATTCCGCCTATTCTTATCCATTTTTCCAATTTTCTCTCAGCAC
>SFBI01000096.1 GCA_007095845.1 Microcystis aeruginosa Ma_MB_S_20031200_S102 | reverse complement strand
TCAGTTATCAGTTATCAGTTATCAGTTATCAGTTATCAGTTATCAGTTATCAGTTATCAGTTATCAGTTATCAGTTATCAGTTATCAGTTATCAGTTATCAGTTATCAGTTATCAGTTACCGGTTATCAGTTATCAGTTATCAGTTATCAGTTATCAGTTATCAGTTATCAGTTATCAGTTATCAGTTATCAGTTATCAGTTATCAGTTATCAGGGAAATTTCTACTAAAAACCCAACTATCTGTTTTTTTAGTTTTCACTTTTTCCTTTAAAACTGTCTCCTGTCTAATTAACATATTCTCGGTAATTGTTCACCGACTAACATATCGAGAATTCTGTTAGTGCCGAAAGGGGTTTGTAAGTAAACTAAATTGGGGGGAGAAGCGACGACTTCCCCGATAGAAGCGGCATTTTTACCGTCAGGATGGGAACGCATCACTGCTAAAACGCGATTTTCCGCCTCTGGAGGCACGACAAGGACTAATTTGCCCTCGTTTGCCAGATAAAGCGGTTCTAAGCCCAATAATTCGCACATTCCTCGCACTTCTTCCCGGATGGGGATCGCCGTTTCCTGCACCTGTATTCCCACCCCTGAACTTTGGGCAAATTCGTTTAAAACCGTGGCTAATCCGCCTCTAGTGGCATCCCGCATCGCTTTAACTTGCGGGCAAACGGCCAGAATTGCAGAAATTAAAGAATTCAGGGCTTGACAATCGCTTTCGATTGTGCATTGTAGGTCTAATTCGCCCCTAGCAATCAGAATGGCGGCACCGTGATCCCCCAGAAAACCGTTCAGCAAAATGCGATCGCCAACTTGTAAATTATTCGCCCCAGAATTGATTCCGGCTGGAATTACTCCCACTCCAGAGGTATTAATAAATATTTGATCCCCTTGTCCCTTGGGAACGACTTTTGTATCCCCGGTGACGATTTTTACTGCTGCTTTTTCGGCGGCTATTTTCATGCTAGTAACAATGGTTTTTAGGGTGTCGATAGATAAACCTTCTTCGAGGATAAAACTACAACTGAGATAGAGAGGAATTGCCCCACCCACAGCCAAATCATTAACGGTTCCATTGACTGCTAAACTGCCAATATCACCCCCCGGAAAGAATAGGGGAGAAACCACATAGGAATCGGTGGTAAATGCCAAGCGATCGCCTATTCCAGCTAAATCTTTAATTTCAAATCGGGCTTGATCTTCAAGGGTTGCCAGTAGGTTATTATCAAAATTACTAACAAATATCTCATTAATTAAATCTCGCATTGCGCTGCCACCACTGCCATGGGAGAGAGTGATATTTGTGTCAGTGATTTTGTTTTTTTTTAATCTTAAAAAAGCTGAAGGAGTGCTAGTCATAGGTGAGGTAGAAAGTTTTCGTTTTGGTGAGTCGCTGGTCGATAGCAAATTAGGTTACACTTGATCTTGATGAGAAACGCTAGTGAAATTGAAAGACGAGCAACGCGGCACAGATTCCAGTTTAACTTCTTTTCTTCTGAGTATCTCCCCCATGTCAAGGTGCTATAGCTGACAGTGAGTCGTTATAATAGAATTTGCCGATCGCTAATTTCTCCCTCAGTAAAATTTCTATGACTGGAAGACTGAACAAACTACAACAAGATTTAAAGAACATAGAAACGGAAGTGGCAAATTTAGCCGAAAGAATGCGAGAAAAATACCGAATTTATCTTGATTTACTCGGAGAATCTCTCTATAAACAGGCGATCGGGGCAGTGTATTATATCTGTACCCGTTACTATGGGGGGGAATTTCTGGCTCTCTCCCACAGCAATCGTCAGAAACTACAAGAGGAGATCAAAACTTTGGGACAAGAGGCTAAAGCCAGTTTACAGCAATTGGGCGAGCAGAGCTTCGATCGAGGGACATTTTCAGGGGTAGGATTCTCTAAAAGTCCAGCAGAGACAGTTAATACCCCAGATTTCTTGAAACTTTTTCTAAACAAACCGGAAAATATAGCCGCAACTGGAGAGATTAATAACCCTGATATTTTACTCCATTGTTGTCGAGTGCTGGAAAAAAACTGTATTGAGATTCTTAATCATCTCTCCAAACAAATTAATCAGCAACTACAAAAAGCTTATATTATTCCCCCTTATCTACCCAGTCAAATTATCGATATGGCAATTCAAGCGGGAGAAGAGGGACAATCCCTAGGTGGAGGAAATAATATGTTAAACATTTTAGTAGAAGCTAAAAACCCTGAACCAGAGGAAGAAAAAGATGAAGATGAAGATGATGGGGATGATCATGATTTTTCAAGTGGCAAAGTCACTAAAGTAACGGCAATTCATCTACGAATGGCTGAACTGGAATTTGCTGATACGCGCTTAAGTGTCGAAAGAAATCAAATTCGCTCCCTTTGGGAACAATTAAATCGTCTAGGGAAACAATATTATCGTATTCGCAAAGAATATACTATTGCTCAAGCGGAATCGGCTTGGCGCAGTAGTTGGTATGATTAATCAGTTATGATCAAACAGAGGTATTAGGGAAACATAATACTGGGAAATTTGGAGTCAAGAGGCAATTATGAAAGGGGAAATGCCCGACTGGGTGAGATTACAAAAAGCCTTATCTATAGAAGCGGAAAAAGGTTATCCCGATCTTCAGGGAAATCAATATCGTTTTAGCGAGTTTTTGTGTCTTAGTTTCGGAGATAACCCTCCCGTGGGAATTTCCACCAGTGAGAGAAATCGCTGGCGAGAATTAGCCCAAAAATTTGCCCAATATTCCCAATTTAATCCTAGACAAAGACAACAATTAGTCACCGAAACTCGCAATTTTTTACAACAATTACGGCAAACTTTAGAAGCAACCCCTACCCCAAAAGAACCAGCTGCAGCAAAAATTATTAATACCACTCCCATCACTGCAAAAGCTCATTCTCCACGGCAAGTCACCCTCGAACAACCTTTGAAATATCTAGCGGAAGTGGGAGAGAGAAAAGCCGGTCTTTTAGAAAGATTAAACCTCCACAAAGTTGAAGATTTATTATATTATTATCCCCGGGATCATGTGGATTACAGTCGTCAAGTCAATATCGCTAATTTAACCGAGGGAGAAACGGTAACTTTAGTGGGGAATGTCAAGCGCTGTAATTGTTTTAATAGCCCCAAAAATACCAAGTTAGCTATCTTTGAATTGCTCTTACAGGATCGCACTGGACAGATAAAATTAAACCGTTTTTATGCGGGAACTCGCTATACTAATCGAGCTTGGCAAGAAGGACAAAAAAAACTCTATCCCGTCGGTTCGGTAGTGGCGGTTAGTGGTTTAGTTAAAGCGGGTAAATATGGGTTAACTTTAGAAAATCCTGAATTTGAATTATTAGACAGTTCTGGGGCAAGTATTGAGTCCTTAAAAATCGGGCGTATTCTGCCGGTTTATCCACTCACCGATGGAGTACCCGCCGACCTAATTAGAAAGTCTGTAGTCGCCGCTTTTGGGGCAGTAGAGGCGATAAAAGACCCCCTACCTTTCGGTCTAAAAAAACAATACGGATTAATCGATTTAAAAACAGCAATTACTAACATTCATTTTCCCAATAATTCCGATATTCTCAGTCAAGCGCGACGGCGATTAGTTTTTGATGAATTCTTCTTTTTACAATTGGGTTTTCTGCGGCGGCGGCAACAGTATCGTCAGACACAGAAAAGTGCTATTTTTAGTGCTAAGGGTCAACTAATTGATCAATTTAATCAGATAATTCCCTTTCAATTAACCAATGCTCAAAAACGAGTTATTGAGGAAATTTTAGATGATTTAGATTCTAGCACCCCGATGAATCGTCTTGTGCAGGGGGATGTGGGTTCTGGCAAAACAATTGTCGGAGTTTATGCTATTTTAGCAGCCCTACAATCCGGTTATCAAGCGGCATTAATGGCTCCCACGGAAGTTTTAGCAGAACAACATTATCGTAAGTTAGTTAGCTGGTTTAATCTCTTACATTTACCCGTAGAATTATTAACTGGTTCCACAAAAACCTCTAAACGGAGAGAAATTCACGCCCAATTAGAGACAGGAGAATTACCACTTTTAGTGGGAACTCATGCCCTAATTCAAGATGCAGTTAATTTCCGCAAATTGGGGTTAGTTGTTATTGATGAACAGCATCGCTTTGGGGTACAACAAAGGGCAAGATTATTAAGCAAAGGAGAGTCTCCTCACGTTTTAACCATGACAGCAACACCGATTCCCCGTACTTTAGCTTTAACCCTGCATGGGGATTTAGATGTGAGTCAAATTGACGAATTACCCCCCGGCAGACAACCGATTCAAACCACCGCTTTAAATGGCAATCAAAGAAGGGCTGCCTATGATTTAATTCGCCGTGAAATTGCCCAAGGCAGACAAGCTTATGTGATTTTTCCCTTAATTGAAGAATCGGAAAAATTAGATGTGAGGGCTGCGGTGGAAGAATATCAAAATTTATCAGAAAAGATTTTTCCCAATTTTAATATCGGTTTACTCCATGGTCGCATGAGTTCCGCCGAAAAGGAGGAAATCTTAACAGCTTTTCGCGATAATATTCTGCAAATTATTGTCTCAACTACGGTTATCGAAGTGGGGGTGGATGTTCCCAATGCCACGGTGATGTTAATTGAAAATGCCGAACGTTTTGGCCTTTCACAATTGCATCAATTACGGGGGCGCGTCGGCAGAGGTTCCCATCAATCCTATTGTTTACTTTTAAGTGGCAGTAATAGTGCTAATTCCCGTCAAAGATTGACGGTTTTGGAACAATCCCAAGACGGCTTTTTTATCTCGGAAATGGATATGAGATTTCGCGGTCCAGGAGAAGTTTTAGGACAACGACAATCGGGTTTACCAGATTTTGCCCTCGCTAGTTTAGTGGAGGATCAAGAGGTGTTAGTTTTGGCAAGAGATGCCGCTGAAAAAATTATGTTAGATGATCCCCATTTAATCACTTTGCCCAATTTGAAACAAGCTTTAGAGGCTAAATATCAACGGATGTTAGGAGCGGATATTTTAACTTGATTTAGGGAATTATGAATTATGAATTATGAATTATGAATTGTGAATTGTGAATTGGTGAGAGGGGAGAGGGGAGAAGCAAATGGGGAGAATACGTCAAAGCTGTCTCCTGATAACTGATAACTGATAACTGATAACTGATAACTGATAACTGATAACTGATAACTGATTTAATTAACCAAATTTAATCATTTCTCGTCCTGCCATCACGGGTAATTCCCCTTTTAAAATCGGAATCAATGTCTCGCGAATTCTGTCCGCATCGGGGGGACATCCCGGCATAAAAATATCGATGGGAATGACTTGATGGACGGGCAGCACTTGATCTAATAATTCGGGAACGATACCGGGTTCTTCTGGTAGTTGAGGTGTGTTATCTCCTAATTCTAAATAAGCTCTTTTTAGCACGGGATCGGCAGTTCCTAACATATTCCGCATAGCGGGAACGTTAGCAGTTACAGCGCAATCACCAAAAGAAACGACGGTTTTGGTATTTTGACGGACTAGATGAATTAGTTCTAAATTATCCTGATTAGCGATCGCTCCTTCCACTAAACAGACATCGACATTTTCTGGATAGGTTTTCAGATCGCAGCCGACGGGACTATACACCACGTCAACTTTTTCGGCTAATTCTAACAGCCATTCGTCCAAATCGAGGAAGGACATATGGCATCCCGAACAACCGGCTAACCAGACAGTAGCGAAGCGAATTTTAGACATAATTTTAATTCCTTGTTTGTTAGGTTTGGGCAATAGTGATTACTAGCTAATAGAAAAGCGGCTGTTTACCGAGGGGAGGGTTTTTGCCTGTCTCGACAAGTTCCTGATTATCTGCAATTAAAGAAAAAAGATCGATCCCCTTCCATTCTTGCAAAAATTCACAGATTAGCTGTGGTGTCCAATTTTCACCTCTAAAAAACTTAAAATTTTTCCTGTGGACATTGAGAAAAAAATGCAAGATATTACATTGATCCTGCGCCCCGAAAATAGTCCCCTTGACTGTCCAATTATCCACACTACTGGCGTAATCCTCGATCGCCCGATCTGCCGCCGCCACACGCTCTCGGTATTGATCACAGAATTGACGAAGCATCTGGGGAAATCGCCCAACTTCGGCGAAAAGTTCGATCGCGGACCAAGCTAAATTGGTTGGTTGAGATTGATAATCCAGCAGGGATAGACAGCGATCCAAGGCTTGCAGAAAGATCTGTTCGAGATTTGTATCATTCATAACATTATTGATTCCCTTGACGCAGTAGGACAGACCAACCATATTGAGCTTGAGCGATTTCGTGAGCAGAAGGCTGATTCATACCCTGATTGATCACTAAATCCGATTCTAAGATTTCGTGTTGTAGAAAGACGCGATCGATCGCCGTTCCCTGTCCTCGCGCCATCCTCAACCAAGCCTTTGCCATATCAATACTAGGCCAAAATTCATACTGACTGACACCGCTACCGAAAGCGTAGTCCTTTGCTCGTTGAGTTTCCTGGGCAGAAATACCGCAGTAATCGGAAATCAAGCGAATATCTTCATTCATCCCCATAATCTCGTCATACAGAGCCATTTCCGCCCGCAGATACTTGGCATAAATACCTAGATGTCCCCAACGAGCGTTTTGAGAATCTACCATTTTTCGCTAACGCGTCCATTGGTGTTCAGTCCTAGCATTAACTAAAAATTCCAACTTCGATCGATCTTCCTCTTTTTCAGAAACGGCGGAACCCTTGCGGAATATTGCCCCGGTTGGACAAGCGGCAACACATTTGCCGCAGGAAGTACAGGCAGAAACGCTGCCCCAAGGCTGATCCATTCCCGCGATAATTTTATCTTTTTCGCCGCGATAAGCCAGATCCCAAACGTGCGCCCCTTCAATTTCATCACAGACTCGCACACAACGGGTACAGAGAACACAACGATTATGATCGATACCAAAAAGATGATGGGAAATATCCACTTCTCGCTTGGGAAAACGGTAGGGAAAACGACTATGATCCATACCCACTTCGATGGCTAAATCTTGCAATTCACAGTTACCATTAGCCACACAAACCGCACAAACGTGATTACCTTCAGCGAATAATAATTCCACTGTCATGCGGCGATATTCTTTCAGTTTTGGGGTATCGGTATGGACCACCATTCCTTCCGCCACTTCCGTTACACAGGCGGGTAATAATTTATTAATACCTTCAATTTCTACCAAACATAAGCGACAGGCAGCCACTTCGGAAACCCCATCGAGATGACAGAGGGCGGGAATTTTTATTCCTACCTGACTAGCGGCTGCGAGAACTCGCGAACCTGCTTCGATCGCTACATCTTTACCATCAATGCTTAAAGTGATTACGGACATACAAATTATTCTCCTTGAGGATAATATCCCTCTCCTTCCCATAGGCCACAATTTGTGGCCAAGGGTGGGATTTTTACAGAAAGTTTTAACCTAGACAAGCTGCTAAGTCTTTTGCGGGGGTGGTAATCGGCTGCAGGTGATAGGTATCGGAGAGGAATTTCAGGACGTTAGGGGAGATAAATGCTGGTAAAGTTGGTCCCAGACGGATATTTTGAATACCTAGATGCAGCAGGGTGAGCAGTACAGCGATCGCTTTTTGTTCGTACCAAGAGATAATTAGGGAGAGGGGAATCTCATTGACGCTAACGTTAAAAGCGTTGGCTAATCCTAGGGCGATTTTGATGGCACTATAGGCATCGTTACATTGTCCTACGTCCATTAGCCGGGGTAATCCTTCGATGCTACCTAATTGTTTGTCAAAAAAGCGGAATTTTCCACAGGCAAGGGTTAAAACGATGCAATCTTCGGGAACTTGTTCCACAAATTCGGTGTAGTAATTGCGATCAGGTTTTGCGCCATCGCAGCCGCCAACTAGGAAAAAGTGACGGATTTTACCCTGTTTAAGGGCATCAACCACTGTATCAGCGACACTAAGAACGGTATTGTGGGCAAATCCTACCATTACCTGCCGAGGTTCGCTTATTTCAGTAAATCCGGGCAATGACTGCGCTTTAGCAATCACGGGACTAAAATCGATCGCACCGTCCACTGTTTCTAAGCGGTTAATATGGGCATAACCCACAGGTCCGAGGGTAAAAAGTTTACTTTCATAGTTTTCGTGGGGGGGCATGAGACAATTAGTAGTTAAAACTATTGCCCCCGGAAATTTAGCAAATTCCTTAGTTTGATTTTGCCAGGCGGTGCCATAATGACCGTAGAGATGGGGATATTTTTCTTTGAGTTTTGGATAACCGTGGGCGGGTAATAATTCTCCGTGGGTATAGACTGTTATCCCAGTATTGGCAGTTTGTGCCAGTAAAGCTGCCAATTGTTTAATATCATGGCCGGAGACTAAAATGGCTTTACCTAGACGCGGATTTAAGGGAACATTTGTCGGTATGGGATGACCGTAGGTTTCGGTATGACCTTGATCTAATAATTCCATGGCCCGCAGGTTTGCCGCCCCGACTTTTAGACAGATTGCAACCCAATCATTCAGGTTTAAATCCCCCCGATCAATTGCCGCTAAAGTCTCTTGGATAACCTGATAAACCGAGTCATCCTCTTGACCTAATTCCTGAGCGTGGAAAGTATAGGAAGCCAGACCTTTAACTCCGTAGATAGCAGTTAACTTTAGGGAAAAAATATCGAGGTCTTGCACTTTTTCAATTAGTTCTAAGTATACTTCTTGACCTTGGCTAACTAGACTCTCATTAAAATTAGGCTGATAGTTGGCAAGTGCAGACCAGTCCAGCGATCCCAATTGTGCTTTTAAATTTTCTCGAATCTCTAAACAACGCTGAATATAATCAGTAAAACGCCGTTGATCAAAGTTAACATTGGTCATGGTGGCGAAAAGCGTCTCACAGGTAAAAATATCAGCTTCGCGAGTAGATATCGCCGCTTCTTTAGCTTTTAAAACCACCGATGCTAATCCCCGCAGACAATAAACTAATAAGTCTTGAACAGCGTTGACTTCGGGACTTTTTCCACAGGCTCCCCACTGATGACAACCATTACCACTAGCGGTCTGTTCGCATTGTTCACAAAACATAAGTTTTCTCTCTTTTTTTTCAGTAGATTGACAGATTGTCGCGATTTGTTCTACTAAATTGAATCCCGCTTTTTTGCAAGTTATTTATTAGCCTTCACCCAGCAATAATTATAGATTTTACCACTGGAAAGCTTGTCTTGACAGCCTCTCCTCTCTGAACTATGTTTTTATTCTCTCACTCTTTTTGCCGCTTGGGTTCTGATTTTAGATTTCCTCAAGAATTACTGATTAAACAATTATTTAGTTGTCTTATTTAAATTAAGTATTTTTGGTGATTTTTATGATATAATAAGCGAAATTTTCGGTTTTTAGGTGGGTGTTTGCCAGTGTCATAGCAATCGGTCTCCTGATTAGGATCGAAAGTTGTGACTTAAGAGTTATTATACCCTAATTCTGATGATAGGATTGCTTTCGACATAGATAGTTATCTCTTTTTTTATTTACTTAACTTAGCAATGATTGAAACCGCTCATCTCCCCGAATCTGCTCAAAATCTTTATACGTTTTCGCCATATCCTGATATTTAACATCAAGATTGATAGCGCGTTGTAAGTTTTCGATAGCTAATTCCACATTGTTTTGTAAGCCATAACAGCAAGCTTTATTGTAGTAAGCACTAGCATAATTTGAATTAATTTTAATAGCTTGATCGTAGGATGCGATCGCTTGTTCAAATCTGCCTAAATCAGCTAACGCAATCCCTCGGTTGTTCCAAGCATCATGCAAATCGGGTTTAATTTCTAAAGCTCGATCCCAGGATGCGATCGCTTGTTCAAATCTGCCTAAATCAGCCAACGCATTCCCTCGGTTGTACCAAGCTAGATGGTCATCGGGTTTAAATTCTAAAGCTCGATCATAAGATGCGATCGCTTCTTCTGATCTGCCTAAATTACCCAACGCAACCCCTCGGTTGTACCAAGCTTCATGGTAATCGGGTTTAAATTCTAAAGCTCGATCGTAGGATGCGATCGCTTCTTCAAACCTGCCTAAATTCCTTAACGCAATCCCTCGGTTGCACCAAGCTAGATGGAAATCGGGTTTAATTTCTAAAGCTTGATCGTAGGATGCGATCGCTTCCTCAAATCTGTCTAAATTATTTAACGCAACCCCTCGGATAAACCAAGCTTGATGGTAATCGGGTTTAAATTCTAAAGCTCGATCGAAGGATGCGATCGCTTCTTCAAATCTGCCTAAATCATCTAACGCATTCCCTCGGTTGTACCAAGCTTGATGGTAATCGGGTTTAAATTCTAAAGCTCGATCATATGATGCGATCGCTTCTTCAAACCTGCGTAAATTATTTAACGCAATCCCTCGGTTGTACCAAGCTTCATGCTTATCGGGTTTAATTTCTAAAGCTCGATCGTAGGATGCGATCGCTTGTTCAAATCTGCCTAAATTACCTAACGCATTCCCTCGGTTGATCCAATCTGGATGGTAATCGGGTTTAATTTCTAAAGCTTGATCGTAGGATGCGATCGCTTGTTCGTATTCTTTTCCCATTTGATGAATTAAGCCTTTTTTATGCCACAATTCAGATGCTTGAACAGGATCGAGAGATGGGGAATCGCTTAAATAGGCTTTAATTTCGGCTAACTTTTCCTGCCGTTGTTGGGGAGTAAATTGCCGATAGGTATCGAGATCGCCGTCTAAATAAACCAGTCTTCTAATTTCTCTTTCCAATATGTCCTTATCCGTCGGAAATTCATAAACTCCCGAATACCAATCAAAGAAATCCGACGCACGACGAATAAAATACCGCAAGGCAAATTCCGGCAATAAGAATACTAAAGTAAAGGGAAATTGCCGCTCAAATCGCTCACGGGATAGGTTTAAATAGCCTAAAATCTTAGGAACTCCGGCCCAGGTTCCCCCATAAACCGGACTTTGACTCGACAAGAAATAGCCTTCACTTTCCGCTTCTTCGTAGCGCAGTAGTGCATTTTCTAAACCGCGCACAAAAAGAATGTTTAGATTGGTATAATTTGGTAGATCGACAATTTTCTCATACAAATTATCGGTTTCTGAATCAAGCTGCAGGACTTGAATATTTTTATTAGGTAAATCTTGACTGATTCCCCGAATAATTTCATCAGCTTGCACGGGAGAACAGCGAACAAAGAGTAAATTAAAGCCATTTTTTCGTCTCAGCGATCGCAGTAATGATTGATAGGATTCTGCTGCTGTTAGGGGTTGCTCTTCTGGCAATCCTTTAAAATCCGATTCCTGAAAGTTAGTTAAGGGTTTTACTTTTGGGTTTGTCATTATTATATATAGCTGTATTCAGATTTATGAACTAAACTGATTTTCTTACCTGTTCCCTATTTCCTGCTCTCCATTCATAATTCATAATTCATAATTCATCCTTCATAATTCATAATTCATAATTCATCCTTCATAATTCATCCTTCATAATTTATAATTCATAATTCATAATTCATAATTTATAATTCATAATTCATCTTTAAACTCTTTAATTTCGGTAATTAAAGGATGCACATCATACCAACTTTTTAACTCTGCATCTGCATCAAAATAAGCATATTGTAAAATACAACGATTGAATAATAATTTACGATGAGCTTCATCATTTTGAATTTCGTTGGTACGATATACCTTAGCCAGAATTTTCCACTGCTCGTGTTCTACTGTTCTCTGATAGACATCTCTAGCTTGAGTTATTGCTCTTTGAGCAGCTTTTGCGGTAATAGGTAAAGCATCCACATGATCTAAAGCGGTTTGCATTAATAAAATTAGGTTTCGTACATGACCTCCAGTCATTAAACATAATCGCTCTAGAACTTCTTGACTTTCAAAAATATCTGTTTCTAGCTTTTTCGTCGGTAAAAATTGCTGCGTTCTTTTCTCAATAATAGCCTTAATTTTTGCCATACCATCGGGATTAATAGTACGATCAAGATTGCGAAGCATAATCATCGGTAAAATCATCGGGTAATTATCATAATTGTCCCGTAGATCATTAGCCCGATTAGAATAGGCCATTGAAATAGGTATAGTATAGATCAAATGACAATTTAACCCCTTTAATTGATTAGCTCGATCTAAAAAAATCTCATCATGATTAGTTTTATGATCTCGCCGATATATCGGTACAATCCGATCTAAGTTATCAACAATTACCACTAATTTTGTTGAATCATCTAAGACAGTTTTGCTATTATCAATAAACTCATTTAGTGCTGTTAACAGCGTAACAGTATGAGGATTGATTTTATTTCTTATTTCTTGTCTTTGACTAGGAATTGCCCGAATCGCCGCAGATAATTTACCAAAGTATTTAATCAAGTCTCCCGTTTCTAATTTGACATCTTCCACTTTAATCTCTGTTAAAGCTAAATCAATTAAATCCTGCCAACGGGATTTTATCCAGTTTTTTAAAGGGGTTGAATTAGCCTGTTTTAGTTGTTCTAATAAATGGCGCGTACAGGCAATGAGAATATCTGTATATTGAGCATCTTCTGGATCAATATCGTCTTCATCTGCCGCAAAATAAACAACAAAACAATTTTTTTGCTCTAGATATTTTTTCAGGCGCAATAATTCCGTGGATTTCCCCCCTCCTCGATGGCCTGTGTAGAGTTGATGGGTGTAGTCTGTTGGCAGCGCACGAATAATTTTTTTGCCCAAATCTTGACAAACATCAGCATCCGCTCTCACTGCTTTTAGATCCACATAAAAGGGACTATCGGCAGGTAAAGGAACTGGTTTAAAGGCATTAGCAAGATTAGCGATTAATTGTTCAGACATAGGCGACTATAGCTTAATTGATGTCATTATTATAACAATAATTAGGGTTTGCTGAATAAATGTGAAATGTAGGCAAGGTAAGGGTTTTGTGGCTTTTCTGGCGAAACAGGTGCAAGATTTTTAGAGAATAGTGCTTCCAAACCTTGCGTCTTCATCGGCCTGCGTCCTGTAGATGCGAAGCATTCGGGCAATAACCTATCGGTGAAACCGGAGATTTTCTATCCGAATGCTTCGCCCGTACTTTTTCAGCAGACCCTAAGTAGGTAGGTGTTAAAAATTGTCAGATTTCCCCCCTTATCAAGAGAGGATTAAGAATTGCTCTTCGGTTAAAATCACCAAACATCCCACATATCTTCACTCAATGGGTCATCGTATCACTCTAGGGTTTCCAGCCATTCACTCAGTTCTTCCTTGATGGTTTCTTTAAGTTCTCGCAAATCATTTTTATCTATTAGACCTTTTTCAAGTAAGAAAGTGTAGAACTTTTTCAGACTACCTGCGTTAGCCTTGAGGCTTGATTGACTGGCCCACAGTGCCTTTTTGATAAACCAATAACCCAAAAAGTCACCGACCATATCTACCCCGTCCTTAGCTTCTACTGCATCCTCATAGAGTAAATATTCGTTGATATAAAAATCTATATTTGAAATATGATTATTAATGGTTTTTTCCGACAAACCTGATGATTCTAGCCAACTCTCAAAATCCTTTAGTAATTCATGATTGACTTTTCTTATCCTTTGACAGTCAGCCTCATATTTCTGGGAATCATCCATCTCAAATTTCTCTCCTGCAAATCGCTGCTCGATGGTCAATAGGGTAATCAATCAGGTGTTCTTTTCCAAGCGTCTAAAGCCGCCATTTTCTCAGGGTTAACGTCGGCCAACCGCCAGAATCGCCTTTCTCTTTTCTGCTAAATAGCTTCAACGATGTTAGACTGAATTTGCTCAATGATGGCGGCCACATCTTCTTCTGTATCTCGAGGTTGGGTTAATTCCACATCCGTTGAGGAGAGGTACATTTGGGACCAGTCTAGGTTTTCCATTTCACACTGGTTAATCACCGAACTGGGGATGTTTTTCAGGGTGATGCTATCCCATTCAATGCCGATGAGATTGCTCTGCCGCTCAATTATCACAATTCTTCCTTGCCAACCACCGATGTCAGTCCCCAAATCTGGGTCAAGTACACCCTGTTTGACGATGACCGAGTCGCCGACTTTGAAGGCAAACTCTGACTCGGAAAATTCTGGCGACAAGCTGGAGGCAACCGAGAGATGATACTCGCTTCCTAGCTCTTTTAACTCAAAATCCACAATCATCCGCTTGTTTTCCGAGAAATAACGGTTTTTCCTAGCGATTAGCTCCTGGATTAGCTCTTGAATCTCCGCCTTGAGCCTTTTATCTCCTTTAAGAAGGTCTTTATTAAAAACTCGGTCTATCATCTCTTGCCGCTTTGATTCGGGGGACAACGCCAGATTCCAAGCGATTATCCCTATGGTCAGCAGTGTTCGCATAGATCCCTTCGTTTCATTGGATTTGCGGTAAGGCTCGATAAAATCCTCCAGAACTTCCGACATTGTGACTTCCCCAGAAGGAGAGACGATAAAGTCCTTGAAAGGCAAGGACTTTTCTCTTAATTTCTTCTCAAAGCTTTTCAAGGGTTTTTCGGATCCTTGGGACATTTTCTGCAGCCTGAGCAGTTCACTAAATGCCTTCGATTTTTTAGCCATGATTGAGCGGGAAAATATGTGTTAGTAATCCTGTTGGGTTACTGAACAACATTGGAATAGGGAAATTGTAACTGCTGTCAGAGAGCGATTGCGCTCTCATTATTAAATCTTAAAGTTCTGGTCTGAGTCGTCAGCTGTTGACTACTATCCGATACTTTTTTGTTAACATAGATTAACAATCCACTTTCAGAGATTCTCTTAAAACAGAGGATATATCCTTCCCGAATCCCCCGCAGGGGAAAAATATGTCTCAAAAACCGATTTATCTAGATTGCCACGCCACAACACCCCTAGAGCCGCAAGTTCTGGCGGCGATGTTGCCCTATTTTACCGAACACTTTGGTAATGCCAGTAGTATTAATCATGTCTATGGTTGGACAGCCGAGGCCGCAGTTAAACAGGCAAGAGAAACAATCGCCGCTGCTATTAATAGTAGTCCCGAAGAAATTATTTTTACCAGTGGAGCAACGGAGGCTAATAACCTCGCTATCAAAGGGGTTGCCGAAGCTTATTTCGCCAAGGGAAGGCACATAGTTACGGTGGTGACAGAACATCGGGCCGTTTTAGATCCCTGTCATTATCTGGAAAAATTGGGTTTTGAGGTGACAATTTTACCCGTCGGTGCTGATGGTCTAATTGACTTGGAACTACTAGAAAAATCTTTGCGTCCCGACACGATTTTGCTGTCAATTATGGCTGCTAACAACGAGATTGGGGTGATTCAACCTTTAGCGGCAATTGGGGCGATTTGTCGCCAGTATCAGGTACTTTTTCATACGGACGCGGCCCAAGCAATCGGCAAAATTCCCCTAGATGTGGAGGAAATGAATATAGATTTGATGTCCTTAACGGCCCACAAAGTCCACGGACCCAAGGGAATCGGTGCGCTGTACGTCCGGCGCCGAAACCCCAGAGTCCGTCTCGCCGCTCAAATTCAAGGGGGAGGCCAGGAAAAAGGACTGCGATCGGGTACAATATTTACACCGCAAATTGTCGGTTTTGCCAAGGCAGTAGAATTGGGCATCAAAGCGATTGAAGAAGATAACAGCCACTTAAATCAGTTAAAAGCCCGTTTATGGGAGATTATCAGTCAATTAGACAGAATTTATCTCAATGGTCATCCTAGCCAAAGATTAGCGGGAAATTTGAATATTAGTATTGAAGGGGTGGACGGTGCGGCATTATTGTTAGGATTACAGCCAATAGTGGCTCTTTCCTCCGGTTCTGCCTGTTCTTCTAGCCATACCGCCCCCTCCCACGTTTTAACTGCCTTGGGTCGCCCCGAATCTCTCGCTTATGCTTCCCTGCGCTTCGGGTTGAGTCGTTTTAATACTTTAGAAGAAATTGAACTGGTGGGGGAACAGGTGGTTTTAACGGTTAATTCCCTCCGCAAAGCCAAAAATTTTTGACGTTTCGGCTCTTATCCACAAGTTAGTTTCGGTCTAGGTTTCAAAAATTCCGAAAAAGCTTTCTAAGCTAAGACGTATGGTTCTTCGGTTTGTGTTATGCAATGGACTTTGGCGATTTTTGTCAATTGTTTTTGATCTAGAGCGAACTCATCAATTAAGTCTCTTGCCAGATAAGGATTTAGTCAATTTATGTCCCCTATCGAAACATAACAAGTAACGAAGAACCTAAATTATTACAGATGTATCAGCGGCCGCGTGTAAGCATCCCACCGAAAAACTAATGCGCGGGGGGTTTGGGGGCGGCACTTCGACAAGCTCAGTGACCGCGCCACGCCCCCAACGGGGGGTTTGGGGGGTAGAACCCCCCAAAAGCTTGGATTGAGTGATAAAATCGGAAGTAACGCTAAATTCATTGAGGGGTAGAACCCCCCAAAAGCTGGGATTGAGAGATAAAATCGGAAGTAATACGGCCATCCGTTGAGGGGTAGAACCCCCCAAAAGCTGGGATTGAGAGATAAAATCGGAAGTAATACGGCCATCCGTTGAGTATAGGCTACATATCAGGACAGGTAATAGGCAAAAGGCAAAAGAGAAATAGATAATCAGTCTTTGATAACTGGATTTAGTTTTAAACCGCTTATTCTCAGGTTAACCGAATCTCCTCCAATCCCTTTACTGTTGCCGACCGCCGACCGCCGACCACCTCCGTTAGGATTACCTTTGACTGATTGCCGTCCCGGTTAATAACACTGATGCTTGGTTTTCACTCCAGTGAATCATCCAACTCGGTTGTAATCCCAGAACAATAATAAATAAAGCCAAAGCAATTTCGGGAAATCTTTCGGGCCAGGTACTGCGGGGAATGCGCGATAATTCAGGGGTTAAACGACCAAAGAAAACCCGATTAATCATCAGGAGAAAATATACTGCGGTTAAACCACTAGCAACCAAACATAAGAGCGTTTGTATTGGAAAAATCGGGAAACTGCCACGAAAGACTAAAAATTCGGCGATAAATCCCACCATTCCGGGGATGCCAGCGCTGGCCATAGCCGCTAAAATCATTAACATTCCCGTGATTGGTAAACCTCTTTCCGGATTTAATAAACCGCGTAGATAATCCACATCCCGGCTGCCGGTTTTTTTATACACTACTCCCACCAACAAAAATAACAAAGCGGAAATTAAACCGTGACTAATCATCTGCAAAATCGCCGCAGTGATGCTTAATCTGGTGGTGGCCGCCGCCGCTAGTAAAATATAGGCCATGTGGGAAATAGAAGAATAGGCCACTACTTTTTTCATATCCTTTTGGGCAATAGCGCAACTGGCCCCGTAGAGGGCGCTGATAGCTGCTATTGTTGCTAACCAAGGGGCGAGAGTTACCCAAGCATCGAGAAATAAACCGACTCCAAAGCGCAGCAGTCCATAGGTTCCTAATTTGAGTAATATTCCCGCTAAAAGCACAGAAACGGGGGTAGATGCTTCCACGTGAGCATCCGGTAGCCAAGTATGAAAGGGAAAAATCGGGATTTTGATGGCTAATCCAATCAGAAGGGGAATAAGGAGCAGTAATTGGGTTTTAACGTCTAAATTGTTCGATAAAAGGGGGTTATAGGCGAAATTATTAGCACCAGTTAGCCAAACTAAGCCAAGGAAAGAGATTAGCACTAAAAAGCCTGAAATTGCCGTGTATAATAAAAATTTCATGCCCGCATAACCGCGTCTTTGACCCCCCCAAATGGCAATGAGAAAGTAAAGGGGGACGATTTCTAATTCGTAAAATAGGAAAAATAACAGTAAATCCTGCGCTAGAAAGGCCCCCGCTACTCCAGCATTGAGTAACAAGAGTAGGGAATAGTAAAATCTCGGTCGGTTAACCTCTGTACCACTAGCATAAAGAGCAATTATTGTCAAGATGCTGTTAAGAAAAAGTAACGAAAATGATAAGCCATCGACACCGAGGGCATAGTTGAAACCGAGGAAATTAATCCAAGGCAGATTAACCGTGAACTGCATTTGCGGGTTACTAGGGTCAAATTGCCAGCCAAGGAGAATATTAAGCAGTAAGAGAACGACAGAAAGAGTTAGAGCTAATCCTCGCACTTTTTTCGCCTCTAGAGGCGTGTAGGCAATCAGTATCGCCCCTATAATCGGTAGCCAAATAAAAGCGTTGAGCATTCTTTAATGGGGATGACAAGCCTTCCCATTATTGCCTGAGCGGTCAATCTTTAGCAAGATAAGTAGATAGGTGTTAAAAGTTGTCGGACACCCCCGTTATCAAGGTAGGGTTGATTCAAGGTAGAGTTGATTCATGAATCAACCCTACGGGGGTAGGGGGGATCGAACCTAAAATCCATTTTCAATTTAATTATAAACAGCTACTTAGGACGTACCTTTAAATCAATTGACTTATAACAGCGAAATGCCTCCTCCACTTGAGACAAACTTTTATAAGCTTTAACCGTCGTCGCTGCATCCATCAAGGTTGACTCCAGAGAAGTT
>SFBI01000095.1 GCA_007095845.1 Microcystis aeruginosa Ma_MB_S_20031200_S102 | reverse complement strand
GCTAAAACCATTGCAGGGTAAGTATTTCAGGCTTTTCTTTTGTCTATAAATGATTTGACGGTATATTGGGTTCAAGTCCGACTAAGCTATTGAGAGGAGTATCAATTCATCCAATATCTTCCCCATGAGAGATTTAGACAAAAATACTTAAATAGCTGTAAGCCTTTCTATGACTGGGTTAGGTTAAATAAAAAATATTCAAAATAACCTGCTGGATGTGGGATTAAACTTCTGAAATCGTAGAGTCAGCAAGGAATCCAGTTCTTTTTTATGTTTCAGATGGGCATCATTCAGACATTCATAAATAGCTGAAGAAAAGTCAGAAAAAAGCTTGTATAGTAAAGCTTTGAGTTTTTGTTAGATTGATATTTATCAACTTTAGAGCATTGCTGGACAGAGAGGGAGCTTGGGGAATTTTCTACATTGTAAGTTCGGAAGAACCATAATATTTACCATATAAACATTTCTTTTTGACAAATTTCCACAGCCTTTCAATTAAATTTAGATTAGGTGAATAAGACGGCAGATAGAGCAGCTCTATTGATAAAGAAAGAGCCAATTCTTCAACAATTTTACATTTCTGATAGCGGGCATTATCTAATACGAGAGTGATGGGAATTATTAGTCCTAAAGCAGCTATTTTTTCAAGAAGTTAACAGACTTGATTTGCCGTAATATAAGTGTCATTAGTAACCAGAATAACTTCATGAGTTATTGCATTTAATGCTCCTAAAACATTGAAGCATTTACGCCCGCTCGGTGACTTAACAAAAAGTCTCTCAAAACACCAAACAAAACCGAGAAATGCTCCCATGACGAAGTGAGCGGCATCAACAAAAAAAACAGCCCTTTTTCCTTCTTTGGCCTCATTTAGTCTGGGTTCTAGCTTTTTTTCTTTGTAGTCCTCTTGTTCATCTGGGTCAGCTTTATAAGGAAGAGAACCTACTTTTAAACATTTCATTCCCATTGATTTTAAAAATTTTCTCACTTGGGTAGGACTTCGTTTTATTCCCGTCAATTCTTCTATCCTATATACAGCTTCATTTATTGTGGCTGGTGGATTTTTCTCGAAGTATTTTTTGAGCGTTTCTTTTTGAGACTCTAATTCACTTTTAGGGCGATAGAATTTGATTTCTTTTAATTTTTCTATTCCGCCTTCTTGATAATCTCGAAGATAGGTTAATAAGGTATTTGGCGAGATTCCTGCTAACTGACAAATTTTTTTGTGCGGTATCTTTTGGCTCTTTAACCAGAGAACTTCCATCTTCAGGCGTTCGGCGAGACTTCGGCGTGAGACTTCGGCGTGAGCTCAGTAGTTCGACAGGCTCACTAACACGAACGCTCAGTAGTTCGACAGGCTCACTAACACGAACGCTCAGTAGTTCGACAGGCTCACTAACACGAACGCTCAGCCGAGCCGTTGAACCCGGGGATGGGGGTGATGAAATCTTTCATAATACAGTGAGTTCTTTTCTTCTTCCGTGAATTCTAGGTTAATCATGTTTTTAATGAGTGCTTTGCTTCTAATTATGACTCTTAAACTATATTATTGTCCTTGAGTAAAAAATGCAAGTTGCAGCCGTGCAAAGTATATATATCAGGACAGGCAAAAGGCAAAAGAGGGAATAGATAATCAGTTTTTAATTGTTCGAGTATATTCTCGACAATTACCGCACTTAAATTGACGACGATTAACTTGTAGGTACACTGGTTGACCTGAGAGCGGTAAATCTTTGACTAAATGTCGATGATTTTGGTGGAGTTTATCGCTCTCTAACCCACTTGGCTAGTTTCTGATTACGCACAAGGTTTTTGACTTTTAAATCCTCGTAGGCTATCAAGTTGTTTGACTGAATTAAACGGAGTGCCAATTTTGTAGTAAACTCTTCTCGTTGCCTAATTACTTTTAAATGTCCCTTGGCGTATTTTTGACTAGCTTTTTTGTAGTTATTAGACTGCTTTTTGTTCTTTCTGAACTTTTTCGACTTTCTTCTATTCAGTTTATTAAGACGCTTCTTTGCTTTTCGATAATACTTAGGAGACTCTACTGTATTCCCGTTACTGTCAGCATAAAGATATTTTAACCCCATATCTAATCCTACGCAATGACCCGTCGATTCTGATTGTGGGGTTATATCTCTAGCATGGAGTTTTAGCATTAACTGGCAATGATATCCATCAGCCCTTTCAACTATTCTTATCCGTTGAATTTGCCATTCTTGAAAATAAAACAAGTCTCGACTACCAATTAGTTTTAACTCCCCAATATTTTTTCCATCAGTGAAAGTTATTCTCTTGGAATTTCGATTAAGTTTCCAACCTGACTTTTTAAACTCAACAGAATGAGTACGTTTAGAGTATTTAGGATATCCTTTTTTACCAGCGATTTGGTTCTGGCAATTGTTATAGAACCTAAGAATAGCAGTCCAAGTCCGTTCGCAAGCCTGTTGACAAGCTGTAGAGTTAAGGTCTTGAACAAAAGGGTATTCACTTCTTAATTGAGTGACATATTTATATACATCCTTTTGTCCTACACCTTTATTGTCTTCCCAATATCTAAGACATTTATTCCGAACAAACTGTACTGTCCGAATAGCCTCATCAATGGCTTGATATTGAGATGGTTTTCCTCTAAGCTTGTACTCTAAAACAAACATTTTGCGTTATCGACCCAACGATCGCAAACTACTCTAGCATACTAAAATTAAATTGGCAACTATAGATTAGAGTTATTTTTAGTCGTGCTTCGTGTCACTGAGCCTTTACATTGAGCCTTTACATTGAGCCTTTACATTGAGCCTTTACATTGAGCCTGTCGAAATGTGTCGAAATGTGTCGAAATGTGTCGAAGTGCTGTTCTATGCTGGCGGAACTTTTCATCTCCGAGGTGAAACCGAGAGATGAAAAGCCGACATTATAGGTAAAAAGCAATTTCTTTGTCCTTGAGAGGAGCAAAATCGGCGGCTAACAACAGCTGATTTAATTCCTCTTGGGGGATATGTTTGGCCCCGATGCGGACAATTCGCGATCTCATCGTGTTAGAAACCCCGCTTCTTTGTCGTCCTGCTTCCAAACCCATTACCCGGTGATAAAGTTCCAATTTTGCCTGGGGAATCGGGGAACCATCAAAATCAATGCCATTAGCGATCGCCACATCGATGGCATCAGGGCCCGTAGTTGTGGTTAAATTAGTTTCGGTGGACATAAAGACAATATAAAGGATCGTTGCTATTTTATCAGGCGATCGATATCCGCCGCTATGATCAGGAAAGTAATCTTCATTTCTGTGTAACTATGGCTCAATTGCCGACCTATCAACCAAAACAGTTATCATTAGGCCCCCTAGAAGCGGAAATTCTTAATATTGTCTGGGAATTAGAAACCGTCAGCGTTAAGGATGTCCACGATCGCATTTTAGCGGATCCAGAACGAGATCTAGCCTATACTTCTGTGACTACGGTACTGCGTCGTTTAACTAATAAAGGCTGGTTAAGTTGTTATAAACAGGGTCGAATTTTCTACTGGAAACCGATGGTTTCTAAGGAACAAGCACAGGCAATTAAAGCCTACGAACAATTACATCGTTTTTTGGCTATTGGTAATGCGGATGTGGTGGCTTCTTTTGCCGATAGTCTCGATACTGCTAGTGTCGAACAATTAAAAGCGATCGCCTCTCGTTTAGATACCCTGCGTCAACAACGGAGAGAAAGCTAATGCACGGTTCAATGTTATTACTAGCATTAACTATCGCTATTGGTTTACGTTGGTTTCTGCCTAGCTATCAGCGTCGTTGGCAGACAACGCTATTTTTCTTCCTCTTTCCTCCTTTGCTGCTGTTAATGACAGTTATATCGGTGGTTTGTATGGGCTATCGCGGGCAAATGCTAGGCTATAACTCTAGTTTAATTAGTTACTTTAGTGCCATAATTTGGCTAGTTTTTGCTCTATTTTGTCTAATCAAACTTTCCTATCAAACTTGGCAAACCCATCGGAATTTTAGCAGTTATCCCCTCAAAAAAATCACCACTCAGAAGGCGAGAGTTTTAGCGGTGGATTTTCCCTACAGTGCCAGAGTTGGCTTCTGGAAGTCGGAATTAATTGTAACCCAAGGATTATTAAATCTCTTGGATCAAGAACATTTACAAGCAGTTTTAGCCCACGAACAAGCTCACCAAGAATATCATGACACCTTCTGGTTTTTCTGGTTAGGTTGGTTGCGATCAATGTCTTCTTGGCTGCCCAATAGCGAGAATTTATGGTCAGAATTGGTCTTCTTGCGGGAATTACGCGCCGATAAGTACGCTTCTGGACAAGTGGATTATTTACTATTAGCTGAATCGCTGCTTTTAGTAGCAGAAAAAGTTAATCAAGTAGCGGAAATAAATTTCTCTGATAGTTGCTGTGTCGCTCTGAGTGATAATTCTTTAAATAATCGTTTATTAGAGAGAATCGATGCTTTAGTCGAGTCAGAAAACCCCGAATTTCCCAGATTTAACTATCAAGTCTGGCTATTGCTTTCCCTCTCCCTCGCTCCTTTCCTACTCTTGCCTTTACACTCCTAAAAATGACCCTAGAAGTTGGACAAAAAGCCCCGGAATTTGCCACCCCCAACCAAAGAGGCGAAATTAGTAAATTAGCAGATTTTGCTGGTCAATGGTTGGTATTATATTTTTATCCCAAGGATAACACTCCGGGCTGCACCACAGAAGCGATCGATTTTACCGCTTTGTCGCCGCAATTTCAGCAATTAAACGCGGTAATTTGGGGAGTTAGTCCCGATTCAGAGAAGTCCCACTGTCGTTTTATTGAAAAACACAATTTAACTATTCAATTATTGAGCGATACCGAACATCAACTGGCGGAAATTTATCAAGTCTGGGGATTAAAAAAATTTATGGGTAAGGAATATATGGGAATTAAACGCTCCACTTTCCTAATCGACCCCCAGGGAAATATTGCCTATATTTGGTCAAATGTCAAGGTAAAAGCCCATGCAGAAGCGGTTTTGAAAAAACTTGAGGAATTGCAGTAGCAAGCCCTCAGTACCCAATATTTACGGGTATGCAATCGCGCCTTTTCGTGTTAGACTAGAAAAGTTGTCAAAAATCGCACATCTAGGCGATCGGGTGTTTCTAGGAATCTAGAAATCCAGCCCTAGATGGAGGATAAACCCGAAAAGGAGAAAAATATGCCCGTTGTCTCTCTCGCAGAATTGCTAGAGTCTGGGGTTCACTTCGGCCATCAAACCCGCCGTTGGAACCCGAAAATGTCTCAGTACATCTACACTGCCCGAAATGGGGTTCATATCATTGATTTGGTGCAAACCGCCCAATTAATTGAAGAAGCTTACGAATTTGTCCGAGGAGAAGCCGATAGCGGTAAACGCTTTTTATTCATCGGTACGAAGCGGCAAGCAGCAGCAATCATTAAACAGGAAGCTTTACGCAGCGGCAGCCACTTCGTTAACCAACGCTGGTTAGGGGGAATGTTAACCAACTGGGAAACCATTCGCGGCCGGGTAGAAAGACTCAAAGAATTAGAAGAATTGGAAAATAGTGGCGCCCTCGATAAACGACCGAAAAAAGAAGCATCGGTACTGCGTCGGGAATTAGGCAAACTAGAAAAATACCTCGGCGGCATTAAAACCATGCGCCGGCTACCGGACTTAGTCATCGTAGTGGATCAGCGTCGGGAATACAACGCTATCCAAGAATGCCAAAAATTGGGCATTCCCATCATCTCCCTCTTGGATACTAACTGCGATCCTGACCTGGTAGATGTGCCGATTCCCGCCAACGATGACGCAATTCGCTCAGTTAAACTGATTTTAGGCAAAATTAGCGATGCGATCATCGAAGGTCGTCGTGGTGGTCAATCAGCGGTAGAAGAATACGAGGAAGACTACGAGGATGAAACCGAGTACGAGGAAGAAGGTGATTATTCCCAATACGCCGCCGAATTTGCCAGTCGAGACGACGATAACTAGGGAAAATTAGCTATTGATTGCCGCTAGGTTCGGGGGTAAACTTTCCGGACCTATCGATCGGCAAAACCTGCCCTTCTCGTGGCATGATCAATTATAAGCAGTAGGTTAGGAATTTTATGGCAGAAATTACAGCACAACAGGTTAAAGAACTTAGGGAAAAGACCGGCGCCGGCATGATGGATTGTAAGAAGGCGCTGACGGAAAACGCGGGAGATATAACTAAAGCGATCGAATGGTTGCGTCAAAAAGGGATTACTTCCGCCGAGAAAAAAGCTAGTCGGGTAGCGGCAGAAGGGATGATCGGCAGTTACATCCACACCGGCAGTCGCATCGGTGTTTTAGTGGAAGTCAACTGTGAAACCGATTTTGTTGCCCGTCGCGAGGAGTTCAAAAAATTGGTTAATGACGTGGCGATGCAGATTGCCGCTTGTCCTAACGTCGAATATGTGAAAGTGGCCGATATTCCCGCCGAAATCTCCGCCAAAGAAAAAGAAATTGAGATGGGACGGGACGATTTAGCCAATAAACCCGATAATATCAAAGAAAAAATCGTAGCTGGCCGCATTGAAAAACGTTTGAAAGAACTTTCTCTGCTCGATCAACCCTTTATCCGCGACCAGAACATTAGTATTGAGGAGTTGATCAAACAAGCGATCGCCGCTTTGGGAGAAAATATTCAGGTGCGTCGTTTCCAACGCTTTGTACTAGGTGAAGGTATCGAGAAAGAAGAAACGGATTTCGCCGCCGAAGTAGCCGCCCAAATGGGACAAAAACCCCCGGAACCCGTGGCAGCAGCCCCGCAAGTGGAGGAAAAAGCCCCGGAACCGGCAGCGAAGGATAATCCGCCCGCTAAAGGCAAAAAGAAAAAGTAAGTTAGATGAAGAGCAATCTGGTAGGGTGCGAGTTTCGTACCCTTTTTGTCTTCAGGGCGAGTCGGAGAACCTGATTTATCAGTAAACAGTAATCAGTGAAAAGAAAAAAGAAATTGGCAACCAAAGCAGATTCCTTGACTGGATTGTTTGGGAACAAAATCCCATTCTTTAGCTACTTATTAAAAACTTTGTAAATAAGATTATCTTATTTGCACTGGTGGTTCCTAGAGGTTGTCGAACGGAAAAAAATGCAGATTCAGGACAAAATCACCGAAATAGCCGCTAAAACAGCGAAAGCGATCGAACTTTCTCAAAATTATTTACTTTCTACCCAATACCCTGACGGTTACTGGTGGGCAGAATTAGAATCTAATGTCACCATCACCTCAGAAGCAATTTTACTGCACAAAATCTGGAAAACTGACAAAAATCGCCCCCTAGACAAAGCAGCCACCTATCTGCGTCAGCAACAGTGTCCTAACGGCGCTTGGGAGTTATTTTATGGGGATGGTGGCGATCTTAGCACCACTGTGGAAGCCTACATGGGGCTGCGACTATTGGGAATTCCCGTGAATGATCCTACTTTAGAAAAAGCTAGAGAATTTATCTTAGCTCAAGGTGGCATCAGCAAAACCCGCATTTTCACCAAAATGCACCTCGCTTTGATTGGTTGTTATGATTGGCTGGGGGTTCCCTCTATCCCCGCTTGGATCATGCTACTGCCGGAAAATTTCCCTTTTACTATCTATGAAATGTCCAGTTGGGCGCGGGGAAGTACGGTTCCTTTGTTAATTGTTTTCGACAAAAAACCTGTGTATAAAATGGGTTTTAATCTCGATGAACTCTATACAGAAGGGGTGAATAATGTCAAGTATGAGTTACCAAAAAATAACAATTGGTCAGATGTTTTTCTCTGGTTAGATGGACTGTTTAAATGGACAGAAAAAACTAATTTAGTTCCCTTCCGTCAAGAAAGTCTGCAAGCGGCGGAAAAATGGGTGATTGAACGACAGGAAGACACGGGCGATTGGGGGGGAATTATCCCGGCGATGTTAAATTCTCTGTTAGCTTTAAAAGCCCTAGGTTATGATGTGGACGATCCGATTGTTGTCCGCGGTTTAAAAGCGGTGGATAATTTTGCTATTCAGACAGACAATACCTATTGTGTGCAGCCCTGTGTGTCGCCGGTTTGGGATACGGCTTGGGTAATTCGATCGCTAATTGAATCCGGGCTAAATCCTGCTCATCCAGCTATGATTAAAGCAGGACAATGGTTAATCGATCAACAAATTCTTGATTATGGCGATTGGGCGATTAAAAATAAAATCGGAACTCCCGGCGGTTGGGCTTTTGAATTTGACAATCGCTGGTATCCGGATTTAGACGATTCGGCAGTGGTGGTGATGGCTTTAGAGTTAATTAAAATGCCCGATGAAAATATTAAAAAAGGTGTGATGAAACGGGCAGTTAATTGGATGGCGACTATGCAGTGTAAAGCTGGTGGTTGGGGAGCTTTTGACATCGACAACGATCAAAACTGGCTTAATTCTTTGCCATATTCCGATCTAAAAGCAATGATCGATCCTAATACGGCTGATGTGACTGCCAGAGTTCTAGAAATGTTAGGCACTTGTGATGTTAACATCGAGGAAAATCGAGTTAAAAAAGCTTTGGATTATCTGGAAAAAGAACAGGAAGCCGATGGTAGTTGGTTTGGTCGTTGGGGTGTAAATTATATTTATGGAACCAGTGGGGCGTTATCTGCTTTGGCTTTTCTGGAAGCGAATAAATATCATCATCAATTGCAAAAAGGAGCCAATTGGTTAAGCGGTTGTCAAAATGTTGATGGTGGTTGGGGTGAAACCTGTTTTAGTTACAATAACCCTAAATTTAAAGGACAGGGAAATAGTACCGCTTCCCAAACTGCTTGGGCATTAATCGGTTTATTAGCCGTCGGGAAAGTTACCGGTAATTATCAGCGAGAAGTGATTGAAAAGGGTGTTAACTATCTTCTTGTTACCCAAAAAGAAAATGGTACATGGGATGAAGATTACTTCACTGGTACAGGTTTTCCCTGTCATTTTTACCTGAAATATCACTTCTATCAGCAGTATTTTCCTCTACTGGCTTTGGGGCGTTATCGGGCTTTAATTTAGTCTGTTAATCTATGCGTTAGGACAGGAAATCAGCCTAACTGTCTAACGCATTTTTTGTGAATAACTAGGAAAAAATAAATCAGGAGATATATTTAAAAAATTGGCTAATTTTTGAATGTAGATAGGAGTTAACTCTTGTTGCCCATCAAGAATATCATCCAGGGTTGACTTACTTTCAAAGATAGATAAGTAGTCGTGCAAAATTAATTTCCTAGTAAAGATAGGCAAAAGGCAAGAGGCAAAAGGCAAGAGGGGGTTAGATATGTGTAATTAATTTTGCTTAGGTACTTAGCAAATCTTGCTTTTGTAGGTTTCTTTCCTCTAATATGAATTTCAACAATTCAATTCCATAAATATCAGGTATTGGCTCTTGATTTTTCTCGTACTCATAAATTAAAGACCCTAAAACATTTAGATATTCCCTTTCTTCTACCGTTAATTGGGGTTTGTCTAAAAGGCGATTAATAACCTCCTGCATCATTTCTAAGTCTTCCTCATTGTGAATAGGACGAGGAGGGTATTGCTTTAATAATTCTAAGTATTTATCAGTGGCAAACATAATTTAATAATATCTATGCTCGATCGACTATTGCCTTTAGATACCTCACACCTTAATAATTAAGTATAGAATAGCCAAGTCTCCAAACTACCGCTTAACCAAAACTTCTATTATCCCGATGAGAAACCTCTATTTTCTCTTGCCCGGTACTACTTCTCCCTTTGGTGGGGGTGGACTGTGGGCAGAAATGAAAACTGTCAATTTGGCTAGTCAAATTTGTAGCGCTCAGATTGTGACTTATCGTCAAAAAGAGTTAAATTATCCTTTTTTAGAGGATATACTTGTGAAAATAAGCTCCGATGACAGTATTTTTGTGGTTAGCTGGGGTTTTGATGTTCCTAAATTGGTGACAAGATTGCGATCGCATAATATCATTTATCATGCCCATAGTACAGGTTACGGCTTCCGTTTACCCTCCCAAATACCAATTATCACCGTTAGCCGTAATACTATGGGTTATTGGGGAGAAAAAGCTCCTAATGCTTTGATTTACTATCTTCCTAATCAAATCGGCTCGGAATTTCTCAATTTAGGCTTAGAAAGGGATATCGATGTCCTAGTACAGGGGCGCAAATCCTCAAAGTATCTTCTCAATCGTCTAGTTCCCGCCCTCCGTCCCCACTGTCGCGTTAAGGTTTTAGATAGCTATGTGGAGGATTTAGTGGGATTATTCAATTGCAGTCGGGTTTATCTCTACGATTCGGCTGAATATTGGGCTGTAAACGGTTTAACGGAGGGTTTTGGCTTACCGCCCCTGGAAGCTTTAGCCTGTGGTTGTACGGTATTTTCTAGCGTCAATAGCGCCCTAGCCGATTATCTCGATCCCGGTTTCAATTGTCAAAAAATCGGGGCTTATTCCACTCAATACGATCTAGAACGTATTCTTAATTATGCCCGTAATTTTCCCGTTAATTCTTTACCGGCTAATTTTATCGATGATTATCATCCCGAAAAATTACTACCACGTTTTGAAACAATTTTAAGAGAAATTAATGATTTCTTTGATATTAAAAAACGCTATCCGGCTGATATAGAAGGTTTAGAACCCCTGCGACTTAAAAAATTATGGATGCAGAGTTCTCTGGCTAAACTTAAGAAAAAACTGTTTAAGTAGCAGTAAGCTTTCCTTAATTAT
The DNA here is from genome assembly GCA_007095845.1 of Microcystis aeruginosa Ma_MB_S_20031200_S102. Lineage (GTDB taxonomy): Bacteria > Cyanobacteriota > Cyanobacteriia > Cyanobacteriales > Microcystaceae > Microcystis > Microcystis aeruginosa_D. The sequence continues at coordinate 6,446 of SFBI01000095.1, read as the reverse complement.
TCGCCAATTCAAAAATAAAACGCACCAACTTTAAGAATTGACAGAGAAAGACTGATCAGCTATTCAGTTATCAGTTATCAGTTATCAGTTATCAGTTATCAGTGATCAGTTATCAGTGAACAGGGATATCGGGAGAAAAAAGCGTTCGACAAAAGCTCACGCCGAAGTCTGATGGCTGACTCCCCAAAAGGAAAACTTTCTACTTCACCATTAAGATAACTGCTATATAATTATTTCTAACTCTTACCCCGAGGATATTTATGAAGCGAGGGATTTACATTACCGCTAACGATCGAGTTATTGAGCAAGCGATCGCATTAATGAATAGTATTCGTTTGTACGATCCCGATTCTCCTGTCATCTTGATTCCCTACGACAATAATTATCAAAAAATTGCCGATTTATTAGCAGAAAAATATGGCGTTATTCTCTATCCCGATCTGCAATTAGTGGAAGAATTAGCACAAAAAATCTATGATATTTTCGGAGAAAAATTCTTTGCTCGTCCCAATCAATTTCGCAAGCAGGTGTGTTGGTTTGGAGAATTAGATCAATTTCTTTATATCGATACCGATATCGTAGTTTTTGAAAAAATAATAGATAATCTAAGTTTCCTCGATACCTACGATTTTCTCTGCTGTGATTACCAACACAAAAAAGGGATTACTGATGTCTTTAATCCGATTGTTTTAGAACAGGGAATCTTCACAGAAAATGATCTAACTGGGATGTTTAACGGTGGTTTTTGGGCTAGTAAAAAGAATTTATTCTCGGACCAGGAATTATATGGTGCTTTTCAAGAATGTGCTGCTCATCCAGAATATTTTGATTTTTCTCAAAAAACCTCCGATCAACCGATTATTAATTATACCATTCTCAAACGAGTTCCCAATCGATTTAATATTGTCCGCGCCCCGGGTTGTCAAGCGGGAAATTGGGGGGGAAGTTCTCATTTTCAACGTCAGGGGAATATCTTAATCGATCCGAGATTAAATCAGCCCTTAAAATATTTACATTGGGCAGGAATTCGCATCGAACCGGGATGTCCCTACTGGGATATCTGGAAATATTATCGTTATCTAGATGATCCTAATCCCCCCGCAGATCCGCCAGCAAGTAAACCCAAAAATCCGTTGCAGAGATTATTAGATAAAATCAAATTATAGGTTTTATTTTTGGTGCATCTCCTATTTGTGACTTTCTCTCACATATAGGTGAACAGCAGCAGTTATTAAAAGAGGGCGAATGCAATTCGCCCCTACAATAATATTATTTTCTGAGATAAGGTGAAAGGGAAGAAATGTTTTTTTCAAGCCTATAGCTTAATTTAACTCCAATCCTGTTGCTCCTCGCTTTGGCGAATTTGATACACTTGTCCGTGACTGTGCAGTTGTCGAGTTTTTGCCCATAAACTGGCTTCATCTAACTGCCATTTTTCTAGGATTAAATCTAAATCTCTTTGGATTTCTCTTGCTCCCGGAAAGTTTTGATAACGTATGCGTAAACGAGCGCATTCAGCTAAGTTTAAATCATTGGGTTCTGATTGCAGCAGCTGATCAACAATCAGGCGATCAAGTCTTTCCTGTGGATGTTGTTGTTCTTGATTTTTACTAGCCATAATTAATCGAACCAACCGATTTCGGAATCCGTTAACTCTGTGGGGGTAGGATTGGGGGCAATATAACGGGCTAAAGTTGCCATTTCAAAGTTATAAAGACTGGGTTTCTTCGCCACAGGTTTGGTAATTGGTGAGGGTTCAGGGGAGGGGGGGGGACTATTTTCTAGGGTTTTAATTTGATTATATAATTTTTCAATTAACTGTTTTTTCTCAGTTAGTTCTGTTTCTGTTTTACTTAATTGACTCGATAGTTTTTCAATTAACTGTTTTTTCTCAGTCAGTTCTGTTTCTGTCTTACTTAATTGACTCGATAGTTTTTCAATTAACTGTTTTTTCTCAGTCAGTTCTGTTTCTGTCTTACTTAATTGACTCGATAATTGTGCCACCAAAGTAGTTTTTTCCGAGAGGACAGATTCTAAATGCTCAGTCTGTTGTTGTAACTGCTGTAAACTGACAGATAGTTCTAGATGTTCTTGAAGTTCTTTTTCCAGAGAAATAACCTTTTCTTGGAGAGTTTGCTGATTTTTCTCGGTTTTTTCTAACTCTGTTGTCAAGTCGTTAATTTTTGCCTGTAGGGTGGTGTTAGTTTCCTTCGGACGTTTGGGAGAAGGAGAGGTTTGGGATTCTACCTCTTTATTAGCTTCTGTACGGATGAGATCGTTTAAATTACCTTTGGTCATAAGCTGTGCAAATAGGATATTACGATAGAACCGGATACTGTCCAGAAATCTCTTGGTTTAGGCAATCGATAATTATACTAAATCCAGTTATTAAAAACTGATTATTTATTCTCCGTTTTTCATGAGTGCATGAGTAGAAAACGGGTTTCTCCGAGAAACCCGTTTTCTGTGCGTTACTCAACGGATTTAGTATTATTACCCCGATATACAAGCTTGATTAAGCTGGGGAATTGTTCCATAGGTTTTATTGTATAGCTTGAGGTCGATCGATCCCTTTCCATTTAAGCAATGAGAACAAATACCTAAATTTCAGTTTCGCCAGTAAGATTCTAAATTTTTCTGTAGTTAATGATACGGAATAGCAAATTTGTGTCAGACTGAAGGTAGAAGTTGATCGCACCTGTGGCAAGGATAAATTTATGAATATTCAAGAAAAAGCTCGTCTCAATTTAACCCAAGAACGACAAGCAGAAGGAATGCTCGAAGAAAATGTCTTAACTCGTACAGAGGAGCTTTTAGGGGAAGGAGAGGCAGAAACTGCGAAAGCGCGGGTTTTATTAACTGAAAATCGCCAAGAAGAAGAAAAACGTCAAGACCAAATTTTAGAACGTTCGATCGGAGCTATGCAATAGCCTTTCGGTGAAGATTGGCAATATCCACACAAGTATAGATAAATGTCTGTAGAGACGTGGTTTTCCCCGTCTCTATTTCAATTACCGATAACTAATCACTGTTACACTAATCACTGTTAAGCTCTGGACAGTGAAAAAATGCAGATCCGAAGAAAACACCCCAATCCTGCCGTTAAAGTTGAGAGTTTGAGTTATGTGGTGAAAGTGCCAGAGGCACAACCACAAAATATTTTAGAAGAAATCGTTTGGCATAAAGAGATCGAAGTCGATAAATTGCGCGAAAGGTTGCCTTTATTAGAATTACGCAAAAAAATAGCTAATACTGCGCCACCTTGCGACTTTTTAGCTGCCTTAAAACAGGGTAAAACCCAACCCGCTTTGATTGCCGAAGTGAAAAAAGCTTCCCCTAGCAAGGGAGTCATCCGCGAAGATTTTGATCCTGTAGCGATCGCGCGTACCTATGAACAGGGAGGAGCCACTTGTTTATCGGTTTTAACCGATAGTAAGTTTTTTCAAGGTAGTTACGAAAATCTTAGCCTCGTCCGGCAAGCGGTATCTTTACCCCTATTATGCAAAGAATTTATCCTTTATCCCTATCAAATCTACTACGCTCGCTCTAAAGGAGCCGATGCCGTCCTTTTAATTGCCGCTATTTTAAGCGATCAAGACCTAGCATATTTTGTCAAAATTGTCAAGGGTTTAGGGATGACAGCTTTGGTAGAGGTGCATAGTCTGGCCGAATTCGATCGAGTGTTAGCCATTGAGGGAATCGAACTAATCGGCATCAATAACCGCAATTTAGAGACATTTAAGGTCGATTTAGACAATACTCGCCAATTACTAGAAGCCAGAGGTGAACAGGTGAGAGAAAAAGGTATTCTGATCGTCAGCGAATCGGGATTACACACAGCAACAGATCTGGCGAAAGTGAAGCAAGCAGGAGCAAATGCGGTTCTAATCGGCGAATCTTTGGTAAAACTGCCCGATCCTGCCGCAGGTATCCAGAAACTCTTTGAAAATCTCGGTTAGGGGTTTTTCAGTCATCAGTTATCAGTTATGGTTCTTCGGTTTGTGCTATGCAATGGACGGGGTTATAAGAGATGAAACCCTTATAGAGAAAGACATTTAGCGATTTTTGTCAATTGTTTTCGCTCTAGAAGGAACTAATCAATGGAACTCTTGCCAGATAAGGATTTGGTCGATTTATGCCACCCTATCGAACCATAGCAAGTAATGAAGAACCTTAGTTATCAGTTCACTGATTATTGGTTAAGGAAAACCGCGTACTTCACCATCAAGATAACTGCCATAATAATCCTCACTTAAAACTCCCACTGATAACTGCTAACTGATCACTGATAACTGACAAGGCTATCTCCTGGGATATAATCAGAGTCTGCCAAATCTTAAATCAACCCCTCAGAATTGATGCGATCGAGATTTGGTTTTTTATCTTTGTTAAATATGGCCCAACGAGAGAGGACGAACCATGGAAAATAAAAATATGTTGATGATTCCCGGCCCCACACCAGTGCCGGAAGCGGTATTATTGGCTATGGCTAAAGCACCGATAGGTCATCGGACAGGTGCTTTTAGCAAGGTAATCGCCGAATTAACCGAAAATCTGAAATGGTTGCATCAAACCAGTGGCGATGTTTTAATGCTAACTGCTTCGGGAACCGGTGCCATGGAAGCGGGAATTATTAATTTTCTCAGCCCCGGCGATCGAGTTTTGGTGGGGGATAATGGTAAATTTGGGGAACGTTGGGCGAAAGTCGCAAAAGCCTACGGCTTAAATGTGGATGTAGTTAAGGCAGAATGGGGTAAACCCCTAGATCCAGAAGCATTCATCGCTAAACTGACCGAAGATAAGGAAAAAGCCATCAAAGCGGTAATTATCACCCATTCAGAAACTTCCACCGGGGTTCTCAATGACTTGGAAAGCATTAACAAAGCGGTAAAAGACCACGGGGAAGCTTTAATTATCGTCGATGCTGTCACCAGTTTAGGAGCTTATCCTATTCCCATCGACGAATGGGGTTTAGATGTGGTCGGTTCTGGTTCCCAGAAAGGTTATATGATTCCTCCCGGTTTAGGTTTTGTTTCCGTGAGTAAAAAAGCTTGGAAAGCCTACGAAACTGCCAAACTGCCCCGTTTTTATCTAGATTTGGGCAAATACAAAAAAGCCACCGATGAGGATAGTTCCCCCTTTACCCCTCCAGTTAACCTGATGTATGGTTTACAAGCTTCTCTGCAAATGATGAGAAGGGAGGGATTAGCGGCAATTTTCGCCCGTCACCAACGCTTAACGCAGATGACGCGGGCCGGTATGCGCGCCCTGAATTTGCCCCTCTACGCGGCGGATTCCTGGGCTTCCACGGCGATTACTGCGGTAGCCCCCACTCTGGTGGATGCGGAAAAAATTCGTTCGACTCTCAATAAAAAGTTCGACATCGCTGTGGCTGGTGGTCAGGATCACCTCAAGGGTAAAATCTTCCGTATCGGTCATCTAGGTTTTGCTAGTGAGAGGGATATCCTCACGGTTATCGCTGCCATTGAAGCGACTTTAATCGAGTTAGGTGTCGAAAGTGTCACCCCCGGTGTCGGTGTGGCTGCGGCTGCCTCTGTGATGGTGCAGGGTTAATCTTGCTTTTCCCCTTCTCCCCCTATCCATTAGTCACATCTTTGTTAACATAAAATTTGACAAAGAGAGAAAAGTGTGCAATATGGCTCAAGGGGGTTCTATGGGGGAACTAATTTGATCAGATAGTTTCCAAGTCTTACTGATATCACGTCACCTTCCCAGTACCCACCAAATAGTTTTAAGACCAAGTTCACCTACAGATGCGATCGCAACCATTCCTCTAAATCTGACCGTTGGGTAAAATCTAACAAAGCTTCTCCTAAAGCTTCCAGTTGATTAATTGAGAGAGATTGAATTTGCGATCGCTGTTCAGGAGTCACTTCACCGAGGTGACGGGAAAGGAGCCGCAGAGCGAGCTTCTTCCGCTGCTTGGGTTCCTTCGAGAGTAGTAATACTAAATCCAGTTATTAAAAACTGATTATTTATTCCCCCTTTTGCCTCTTGCCTCTTGCATGAGTGCCTATCCTGATATGTTACCTATACTTAACGGATTTAGTATGAGTACCATGAAAGCAACTCCTAGGGGTAACTGCTGAATTTACCCTCCTAACCAAGAAATTAAGGCTCTTCGGTAATTGTTATGCAAATAATTAACTTAAAATAAAATTCGATGATACAAACTACACTCAAAAGTAGCTGAAATTCATACAGAAAACGACTTAAGGCACAAATTGGTTAATACCAAAAGATAGACAATTAAGTTAAGATTTGATAAACCCCAACTAAGTTGAGACCCGTAGTTTTTCCTCCTCGGTTTTAAGATGAGTTTTGACCCATAAGCGATCAGCCAAAACGAGAGGAAAAGCATTAATTGCTTGCTCAAAAGCAGAAACCCGTTCAATGAGTTCAGCCTCGCTGTTATGGCAGGTGTG
>SFBI01000094.1 GCA_007095845.1 Microcystis aeruginosa Ma_MB_S_20031200_S102 | reverse complement strand
AAATATGAATGGATTGAATTTAGCGCCTATAAAGACCGAAAGAGCCTCCTCGCTTACGTTAAAAAAGTGCTGGACAATTTTGGAGGCGAGTATGTAATTAATTTTGCCTAGGTACTTATCGTGATATTGCTCAAAAAATAAAAATCGGCAATGAAAAATAATGGTGTGGGTGTGCAGAAGACATTATTCGATCTAAATACAAAGACGATAGAAGACATTGACAATCCAGCTACTTACAAAGGGATTTATTCATTTCATAAGTACTGGGGGAAAAAACCAACTGAAAGTATCGCTTTCTTTATACAAAGATTTACAGATGAATCAGATGTGATTCTTGATCCTTTTTTAGGCTCAGGATTTATTGGCAGAGAATGCTTGTCTCAAAATAGAAGATTTATTGGTATTGATATCAATCCTTTTGCTATTGAACATTCTAATTTTTTGTTAGAACTTCCTCATGCTTCAACATTCCAAGCAGCACTAAAGAAAATTGAGATAAACGTCAAGCAAAAAATCAACGAGACATATCTTGTTGAAAACGGAAAAGTGGCATCTCACTATTTATGGAATAGCGATAAGCTCTCAAAAGTATGGATTAGACCAGAAACAGGAAGACTTAGAATAGAGGTTGAACCAACAACTTTTGATGTACAAAAGAATGAGTCCTTCAATAATTATTCTGTCAGAAATATCAGAAACATTACTTTTTTTACAAATTCAAGAATAAACTCGAAAAACGAAATGTCTATTTATGATTTATTTACTCGTAGGGCTTTACATAATATTGATTTAATATTAGACGAGATTTATTCATTTCCAGAAGCTATTCAAAGAGCCTTATTGTTAACCCTTACTTCTGCTTCTGGTCAGATGTCGAGCATGGTATTTGCAATCACCAATAGAGGAAAAACCAAGAATAAAATTTCCAATAAAATTGAGGTTGGCAGTTGGGTTATTGGTTATTGGAGACCAGATTTGCATTTTGAGATTAACGTTTGGAATTGCTTTGAAAGTAGAGCAAAAAAGCTTTATAAGGCTTTAGTAGATGTTGATGACCTTGAATATAACAGGTATGAGTCGATAGACGCACTTTTAGAAAATGAAGAAGGAGCATCGATTCTTAATGGCGATTGCATCGATATAATGGGAACTATTCCAGCAAAATCCATAAAGCTTATTTGTACTGATCCACCTCACAGTGATCGAATTCCTTATTTAGAACTAAGTGAAATGTGGAATTCTATTCTCAATAAATGTGTTTTTTTTGAGAAAGAAGTAGTTGTCTCTAATGCAAAAGAAAGAGGGAAAAATAAGCATAAATATATTGAGGATATGAAATTATTTATCAGCGAATCAAGCCGTGTTCTAGCTGACGAGGGCATACTCTTGATATACTTCAATGCTCGTGACAAAGAAAGTTGGAAGTTCTTAGAGATTCTTGAAAAAAGTGACAACTTAAGTTTTACAGGCGCTTTTCCAATGGAATATTCTGCAAGTTCAGTAGTGCAAGATAATAGAAAAGGCAGCATGAAAACAGATTATATTCTCATCCTTACCAAAAAGGGGTTTAATATCAACTTTCAACATAGGTTAGATGAAATACCGGGTTGGTCAACCTCAATACCTAAAATAGCTTCGGCATCTTAAATCACAGCGAAAAGCTTATGAAAAATTTTGATTATTGGAAAAAATTACACGATGGCAACGATTTGGCAGAATTCAACACGGATTCTGTTGGTCAGTTGTGGTTAAAAGTAAAATCGATCACAAGAAAAGAGTTGCTTTCAGAATTTACTGAAAAATTCTCCTTAAATCTAACTTCTACTAGGTTAATTGAACAATTTGAGGAGTTATTTTTGCTGTTGCAGATTGATCCATTCCGCGCTCATCAGAAGTTAGATATTTACATTAGAGAGAAAAACACGCAGCAATTACAAAGCTTAAATCGGGAAGCCTTGGTATCTGAGTTATATAAATTGAAAATATTTGAGTGGGGAGGAGATTATCAGAACTCTTTAGATAAATATTTAGTAACTCATTATGTAAAATCAATTTCATCTTATGACATATTAATTTCTAAGTTTGAACAAGAGATAAATCGTGCTGTTCAGGGTTATGTATTGAACAGTTGGTATAATCACTGGTCTAGCATTCTAATTGAACATCTATTTAAATCACATTCATCTGTTTTGCCTACTGTTGGTCAAATCAAAAGTGTAGATTTCTTTATTCAAAATCTACCTTTTGACTTGAAGGTTACATATTTTCCCGCAGAATACTTAAAACTAAAGAGAAAAGAGAAGGGTTTTCCTGTAGAACTCACCTTTTTAAAGCAGAAAGCACGAGAGCTTTCGGTAAGCTTTGATAAAACAGCAAACCCCTCTGATATTTATTACGAAATAACCGAAAAGCTAAAAGATAGAAATGACCAATCGTCTTTAAATGCTCTAAGTCAAGTAAAGTCTCAAAATCTAGGAATCGTCAATGAAGCCCAGCAAAATCCGAAAGCCTTAATTAAGTGGTTATACGAAAATCAAGGGGAAATGCGTTTTAGTTCAGAAAATCGCTTATTCCTTTTACTCATTGACACCAGTGATTTTTCAAGTTCTTAGAAGCTCAAAAGAAACTTGGATATCTTAGCACCTGCAATAAATTCTTTTCTTGATGATTTTGGCTCAAGAAAAGAATCAGATTTATAGTCATTTCAGATAAGTCTGATACAGTCTAGACCGACAAAATCCTTATGAACTCTGGGATTGATATTCTCAATCTTAATTGAAATGACTATAACAGTAAATTTTAACTATCCTGGCAAACCACAAACATTCAGTGCATTAGCAGATATAATCTTTGTCGTAAAATAAATTATATCTTCCTAAAAACTACTAACAGCCGTCTAACGTTATCTTGACAAGAGGGAAAAAGGATTTTATCAATTCAAACCATAACAATTGATGATAGATATACAGTGCTTTTGACGTTACTAAGGTATCGACAAGTTTTGCTAACAAGGGGCTTAAGCTCCTTGCCTATGCCTCATCCTGATAAAAACTGCTATGATGCTCAACGGATTTAGTCTCGGTGAAAATTTAACGGGAGAGATAGCGGCTTTGAGTGCGGCGGCGCTTTGGGCGGTTTCTGCGGCGATTTATAGTCTATTAGGCCAGAAAATCCCGCCTTTATTGCTTAATTTTCTGAAAGGAGTAGTCGCGATCGCTTTAATTGCCCTGACGCTGCCCCTTTCCGGACAATGGCGCGATATTAATCAGCAAAGTTCCGTATTTATACTCTTGACAAGTGGCGCAATTGGTATAGGAATCGGTGACACGGCCTATTTTACCGCCCTTAATTATTTGGGACCGCGAAAAACCCTACTGTTAGAAACCCTTTCGCCTCCTTTGGGTGCGATTCTAGCGGCGACTTTTTTGGGGGAATCCCTGAAAATATCGGCTTATATTGGCATTATTTTGACCATCTTCGGGGTTGCTTGGGTTATTTCCGAAAAAACTCCCGAAATCAATAGTCAACGCCCTTGGCGGCAGGGAATTCTCTGGGCTTTAATCGCTGCGATTTCCCAAGCGGTGGGGGCGGTTTTATCTCGTCAGGCACTGGTAGAGTCGGGAATGTCTTCTTTGCAGAGTACCCTTTTTCGTCTGTTAGCGGGGACGGGAATAGTGTTAATTCTGATGTTTTTTCGCCGTCAGGAATCATCACCACCGATCAACTGGTCATTGCGTCTGATTGCTATTATTATTGTCACTGCTTTCGGCAGTACCTTTTTAGGAATTTGGTTACAGCAGACTGCTTTAAAATTCTCTCCTGTGGGTATTGCCCAAACTCTCACCGCTACCAGTCCTTTATTTGTCCTGCCGATCGCTGCCATGATGGGGGATCGGATTAACTTGCGGGCGATTTTCGGGGTGATGATTGCTTTGCTAGGAATTGGGATTTTGTTTCAATGAGTGGTTTATTCATCGGTTTGTAGTCTTGTTTTAGCAATAATGCGGGTTTTCTTTAAATCTCCCTCGCTCAATTCTTCTCCCACCTGTAAACGGGTGGCATTAGTTTGAAGGACAGTGGCGGCGTTTTTTTCCCCCAATTGTAGAGCGGTTTTGGCTGCGGTTTGTAGCATGGTGGCAGCAGCTGCTCGATCGCCCTGTTTTAATTTTTCTTCAGCGATTTGGGTTTGACGATATTTGGCTAAAGTCAGAATTGATTTCTGAACTTGATCGTTTAATTGGGATTGATAGAGAGCTTGGGAGGTGATATCAAGGCTAAAAGTCGCAGTTTCTAGTCCTTTTTGACCAGAAGCGGGATCATCGTAGCGAATCTTCACTTTAGCTATGGTGTGAGTACCGGGGTGAATTTGGTCAATATAGAGATTGAGGAGGAGAATTTTTTCTTCATCTATCATTAAATCCCCCAAACGGGTGATGTAAAAATTGCCCTCTTTTTGTAAGCTCATTTCTATAGTTTCTGGGGCAACTTGGGCAATGGGTTTTAAGTCGGCTAAATGAGTCCGAGCATCTAATTCTAATTGCAGGAAAGCGTTAGTTAACCGCACAGATTGCAGACGGTTAAACAGACGAGTAAATTCAATTAAAGCCTGTTCGGGTCTTTCGATATAGGATAAACTTCCGCCGGCGATATCGGCAATTTTTTCTAGGATATCTTGATTCCAATGATCGCCAAAACCGAAGGTATTTAAGGTGATACCGTACTCAGCTGCTACTGCGGCTAATTTTAAACAGCGTTGATTATCTCCATGTTCATTTTCACCATCGGTAAGCAGAAAAATATGAGACACATAACCTTTGCTGCCGCTGGAACTTTCTTGAATACCTAATTTTATCCCTTCATCGATCGCCGTGCCTCCTCCCGCTTGTAATCGTTGAATTTTTGAGCGAATTAAGGTCAGATCATCCTGTCGCGATTGGGAGGGAAGAATAACTTTAGCGCGATGATCGAAAGCTATCACCGAGAGACGATCATTAACCCCAAGGGATTCTATTAAACTTAAAGCCGCTTTTTTGACCGTTTCTAGGGGTTTTCCCTGCATAGAACCGCTATGATCGAGAACTAAACAAAGATTAATCGGTAAATTTGTGTCAATCTGTTCACTGGTGGCGGCGATCGATAGCATCAGTTGACGTTGACTGCTGCTTTGATTAGCGTCGATATTACTATCACTCAAGGCCGATTTTAGAGTTACCCGCATAAGAGTTTTAAATCGTGGTCGTTGATATTTATATTCTAATGAGTATAATTAGATTTGTGCTTATTTTCCCGTCTGGCATCGAGTGAAACAAGTTCGAGAACTGGGTGCATCTCATTTTTGTCAATCTACATTGATCTTAAAAGTTAGGAATTACCCAAAAAAAGAGCCTAAATCAATCAATAAGTCCTTAACAAAAATAAAAAAGGAATAAATACGACTCTCTTATTCTTTATGTCATAAGTTTAACTTATATAGGAGCGGTCGATCTTTGTGTCCTTTTTGTCTTTGTGGTTCGTGCCACTCGCTCGCCAGCAGAATAATATCTCAAGAATACATTTTACCCACCAAACCCAAGAGAGCCTAAATACTAATATGGAACTTTTGCCCCCTGACAGTCCCCTTTTTGTTAACCACAAAGACAGGAAGTTAGGAGATAAGGATTTAGGGAGATGGGGAAATTTTAGCTAAATTCCCTAACACCCCAAAACCCACCCCAAGAAAAACTTTTTAAGAGGAACCATTCAGGATAAAGCAGCGATCGCTTGTTCTAAAGCTAGAGAAATATGGGTCCAATGGGTTCCCCCCTGACAAAAAACGATATAAGGTTCCCGGAGGGGTCCATCGGCGGAGAATTCCGAGGTGCTACCATCGATAAACGTGCCACCAGCCATCACTACTTGGCTCTCATAGCCTGGCATTTGGGCAGGAATGGGATCTAAGTAGGAACCGATGGGAGAATAGGCTTGAATGGCTTTACAGAAGGCAATCAGCTTATCGGGGGAACCGAGTTTAATCGCTTGAATAATATCGCGTCGAGGCACAAAAGGGGCAGGATTGACCAGATAACCCAACTTATCGCCCACATAGGCAATTAAATGACTGCCTTTCATCGCTTCTCCCACCATTTGCGGCGCTAGAAACAATCCCTGATAAAGAAGACGATTTTGGTCAAAAGTTGCCCCTCCCTCGCTACCGATCCCCGGTGCTGTCAGACGATAGCAGGCCATTTCTACTAATTCCGCTTTACCTGCTATGTATCCCCCGGCCGTGACGATTGTACCTCCGGGGTTTTTAATTAGAGAACCGGCCATTAGATCTGCTCCCACGTCGGTGGGTTCTTGGGTGTTGATAAATTCTCCATAGCAATTATCGACAAAACAAACCGTATTCGGGTTTTGTTGTTTAACTATACGAACAATTCTCTCGATTTCGTCAATAGACAAACTCGATCGCCAGGAATAACCGCAGGATCTTTGAATATGGACTAAACGGGTTTGGGGTTTCACTGCTGTGGCCAAGGCCAACCAATCGATCGCACCAGTATAATCTAGCTCTAATTGGCGATAACTAACACCAAAATCCTTTAAAGAGCCTTGACCACTGCCCCTAATGCCAATTACTTCCTCTAGGGTATCGTAGGGCGCACCGGCTACCGCTAACATTTCATCCCCCGGTCGAAGAACCCCATACAAGGCACAGGCGATCGCATGGGTTCCTGAAACAAATTGTACTCGCACCGCTGCCTTTTCGGCCCCTAGGGCTTGGGCGAACACTTGATCTAAAGTATCCCGCCCCAAGTCATCATGACCATAACCACTAACACTAGCGAAATGATGCACCCCGACGCGGTTTGCACGAAAAGCAGCGAGGACTTGACGGAGATTTTCCTTGACCTGTGCGTCAATTTCCGAAAAGATGGGGAGTAGGGCCTCTTCTGCCCTGTGGAGTAGAGAGGGGATATCCATCAAACAATAGACTGTGATATTTGTTACTATTTATTAAGCGTCAAAGTTTCCCCTGTGTCAAATCGAGACGGATAAGACAATGATGCTCTGTCTCCTGTTGTTTCCCTTTGGGTTATTCAATGACTGTTGCGACTTCCGAAAAACTGCCCATTGACTGGGTGACTCTCATCTACATGGCTTTTATCCACTTAGTGGCTCTTTTAGCCTTCTTGCCTGGCAATTTTAGCTGGGGTGCTGTGGGAGTGACATTGATTCTTTATTGGATTACTGGGGGTTTAGGAATTACCCTCGGTTTCCATCGTTTGGTCTCCCATCGGAGTTTTAAGACTCCCAAATGGTTAGAATACTTTCTGGTTTTGTGCGGAACCCTCGCTTGTCAGGGGGGTGCGATCGCATGGATAGGTTTACATCGTATTCATCATAAATATTCTGATACTGCTCCCGATCCCCACGATTCTAATAAAGGTTTCTGGTGGAGTCACATGGGTTGGATGCTGCACGAAATTCCTGCTGATGAAGAAATTGCTCGTTTTACCCAGGATATCGCCGACGATCCTTTCTATAAATTCTGTCAAAATTATTTTGTTCCTATCCAAATTGTTCTAGGCTTAATTCTCTATGCTATGGGTGGTTGGCCGTTTGTAATTTGGGGAATTTTTGTGCGCTTGGTCTTAGTTTTCCACTCTACTTGGTTTGTCAACAGCGCCACCCACAAATTCGGTTATGTTAGCCATGAATCCCACGATAATTCTAAAAATTGTTGGTGGGTTGCTCTCTTAACTTTCGGTGAAGGTTGGCACAATAATCACCATGCCTATCAGTATTCAGCCCGTCATGGCCTACAATGGTGGGAGGTTGACCTGACTTGGATGACCATCCGTCTGCTGCAAATTCTGGGATTAGCTACTAATATTAAGTTACCTCCCACCACAGCAGTCACGACAGAAAGTTAGTTTTGTCCAGTTGTTAAATTAAATCTAGCCGAACTTATGTTTAAGTTCGGTTATTTTTTTCCCGACTTAACCCAAATCTGACAGCTTTTCCCACGGCACAACTGAGGAATATAGGTAATGCAAATCCTCCCCCAAAAAACGAAATCATTGATAGGATAAACTTGATGATTTCCCCCTCTGTCGAACATTGACTGGGGAAAGCGCAACCCATCGGGCCAACAGCGAAGGATAACCAACCAAAAACGAAAAAACACAGGGGAAATAAGAGGCAAAAAACCAGACCCCCCGCTAGACAGCCTAATCCATTGACCTTTCTATTCGATTCTCTCACCATTTCTATCGGTGACTTTTTCTAAGCCGTAGCACAAAAAAGTCAAAATAGCAACTTTTTTAACAAATATTTAATATTGACGCTGACGTGCCGGAAAGACCCCAGAGAACGTATATTTAAAGCTAATCCCCAAATTATATTAAGTTTCTAATGAAAAAAATCTCGATTTTAGGCTCCACTGGCTCGATCGGTACTCAAACTCTCGATATTGTCACCGATCATCCCGATAAGTTTCAAGTGGTGGGATTAGCCACAGGTAATAATATTCAACTACTATCGGAGCAAATTCGGCAATTTCGCCCGCAAATCGTGGCGATTAATAACGAAAGTCAACTAGAAGACCTGAAAGGCCTAATTTCCGACCTTGACTACACCCCGATTATCCTAGCAGGAAAGGAAGGAGTAATCGAAGTGGCCCGTTATGGCGATTCCGAAAGCGTCGTCACGGGAATTGTCGGTTGTGCGGGATTGCTGCCGACGATTGCCGCTATTACTGCTGGTAAAGATATCGCTCTCGCTAATAAAGAAACTCTGATTGCTGGCGGTCCGGTGGTGCTGCCTTTAGTGGCAAAACACGGAGTTAAATTATTACCTGCTGACTCGGAACATTCAGCTATTTTTCAATGTTTGCAAGGAGTTCCCACCGGGGGATTAAAAAAGATTATTCTCACCGCTTCTGGGGGTGCTTTTCGGGATTTACCCGTGGAAAAATTGTCACAAGTAACCGTAGCTGATGCCCTCAAACATCCTAACTGGTCGATGGGCAGAAAAATCACCATCGATTCGGCTACTTTGATGAATAAAGGTCTAGAAGTTATCGAAGCTCATTATCTATTTGGTATCGATTATAATGCGATCGATATTGTTATTCATCCCCAAAGTATTATTCACTCTTTAATTGAGTTACAGGATACCTCAGTTTTAGCTCAATTAGGCTGGCCTGATATGCGTTTACCCCTATTATATGCCTTGTCTTGGCCTGAAAGAATTTATACTGATTGGGAACCTTTAAATTTAGTTAAAGCTGGCAGTTTAACCTTCAAAGAACCCGATCATCAAAAATATCCCTGTATGGGATTAGCTTATGCAGCTGGGCGCTCAGGTGGGGCAATGCCAGCAGTATTAAATGCGGCCAATGAACAAGCAGTAGCATTATTTTTAGAAGAAAAGATTAGCTTCTTAGATATTCCCCGGGTGATTGAAAAAGTCTGCGATCGCTTTGCAATTCATAACAGTTCTAATCCTAGCCTAGATGACATTTTAGCCGCCGATAATTGGGCGCGTCAAGAAGTATCTAACTGTCTGATTACCAATCGGGTCTAGATCGTCTAGATTCTGTAGGGATGTTAACTCTAGTGTCTCTACAGATCTAGGATAAAAAAATCACTAATTTCGGTTATTTTTTCTAGTCAACTAGATTTATGATGTTCATGAAAGCAAAGGATTAAATTAAGTAGGGTCTTTTGTACCAAGCTATGTACTACAAAAAGGACAATGCAAGGTTTTTGAAAGTCCCAATCCTATTTTCTTGCACTAACATCGGACTTTAACAGGTCAAAAGCTTTATTTTAAAAGGGTTTTACCATTATTCGGCAAACCCTACTTATACTAAATCCGTTGAGTACAGGCTAGTTATGAGGAGAGGCAAAAGGCAAAGGGGAATAAATAATCAGTTTTTAATAACCAGATTTAGTATTATTACTGTAGTTTGGTATGGGCTTTTTTCTCATAGGTGCGTTCAAATTTTCTGCGGGTGTAATTGGCAGCGATCGCTATTGCTAAAGCCAAAATTGCAAAAATAAGGGCAGTAATTTGATAGATAGACTGATTTGGGGATAAAATTGCCAGTAAAACTAATAATATACCCATTAAAGTTGTGATTTGTTTAGTTTTTACCATTTTTTCATGGGCAGCGCTACAGGTGCGACAGTGGACAGTGTGACGAGAATAGCGATCGAGGGGTAAAGGATCGGATAAATCGATCGCCGTTGTCCGCTGGCTGGTGTAGCCTTGATAGTAGGGGAAAGAGTCCCCATAGCGATCGAACCATTGACGTAACTCAATCACCAACGCATCGGAACTTTTTAAGGGCAAGTATAATTTTTGTAAAGTATCTCTTGACTTTTCCACCATTTGCTGCTGACTTTGAATCAAAGGTAGATCATCTTCGAGGATGCGACTTTGACGCAGATGTTCCAACCAGCGCCAACGGTATTGACGGGAGTTAACGGCAAAATTTTGGTAACGTCGCACCAGTAAGCGAGAACGACCTTGACCGAGAGAAATCCCGTATAAAGCCAATCCAGCATACCAATGGGGATTAGGCACAGAAAAACGATAATGAACGAGATTAGGGGCTATAAAATCCAGATGTTTCCAGCTTTCCTGCGGATTGCCGCTATTGCGCCACTGACTGCGAATTCCCCGCGCCGAGATTTCGAGGATTTGGAAGGCTAACGGTTGAGCATTTTCCCGTTTTGCCCCGAATTCGCTGCGATCATGGCTAATATTAACATGGGCGGGATCGAAGAGATTTTCGAGTAAATAGCCCTGTTCGTAGGGAAAATCAATGAGATAATCGGTATGGACACAATTGGGGTCTTCTAGGTCTTTGATGATAGGAATATCGCTTTCTTTCGCTGTTTCCTCTTCTCCTAACCAAACCCAGAGGACTCCCTGACGTTCCACCACCCGATAGGATTTAACCTTGGCATTGCGAGGAATCGGGGTATTAACTGGCAGTTGGGGAATATGGGAACATTTTCCATCCGTCTCGAACTGCCAACCATGGTACAAACATTCTAAACGCCCAGCGATCATCTGTCCGGTGGAGAGTTTCGCCAAGCGATGGGGACAGCGATCGAGCAAACAGCCCCATTTTCCCTGCTGATCGCGAAATATTAGCAATGGTTGCCCATAAAGAGAGAAAGAGTAGGGATTTTTTTGCCAATCCTGCACGAATAACACAGGATACCAACAATTTTGGTAGTGAAAATAGTCATCCCTAGGCAGGGGTTGAGATTGATCAGTGCTTGTCATGGGGATGAGAGAGAAAAAATATTGATCATGATCATAATATCGGTGCGGCAAATTGATCTGTAAAGCTTGTATAGTAAAGCTTTGAGTTTTTGTTAGATTGATATTTATCAACTTTAGAGCATTGCTGGACAGAGAGGGAGCTTGGGGAATTTTCTACATTGTAAGTTCGGAAGAACCTCTTTTAATTAATCCGAAAGGGACTAGGAGAGGGAGAGGGTCGAAATTCCCGATAGGCGTTAATTGTAGCCAGAAAGTCGATTGTAAAGCCTTTTATTGATTTCGTATAGTAGCCAAATAATTAAAAAACAGACAGAGATGAAGATCAAAGGTTTTTTAGTCAGTAAATTCTGCAAACTCCAGAATAGTTGCTGCGGTTGAGTGATTAAGTGCCAACTATTCAGTCGGAGAAAACGCCCCAGATAGATACCGATCGCACTTAAAAAATGGAGGGTTATTTCTAGGGGTAAAACTGCTGAATTTAGCTGACTTTGCTGACAATAACTTTTTAAATTAAGTAAGGAGAGAACGTATAACTGAAAGCCAAGAAAAATAAAGATACTATACTGGGGAATTAAAACTAAAAAAAATAAACTTTTGGCGTAATCCTGCTGAACATAAAAGATTAAATGAATGCTATCGGTGAGAATATAGGGAGCATTGGGTAAAAAAAGCACAAAAACTAAGAGAATTAACCACCAGAATAGGGAACGATCGAGGGTGATCCGAAATAGCCAAAAGCTGAGGATAAAGGGGATAAAAGCCAGAAAAGAATTCCAGATAATCCTCCCAGTGCTAAGGTTAAATAATTGCCAGGCATTGTGCCACCAATCCCTCGTTAAAATTATCGTTAAATCTGCCCAAATCATCTCTTAAATATCAGTATCCTCTAGGGTTGATAAATATCCTAACCAATTTTTTAAAGATTCCGGAAAAGGGATTCTTTGTCTATCGGTGGGAGCGATGCACACATGGCGGGTTTTCGCTTTTCCGACCATGATTTCAGCCAAATAAATTTTATACTGCAATTCAAACTCGTTTTCGCTTAGGGATCGGACAGTGAAATTAATCTGTATGCGATCGCCACAAAAAAGAGGCCGAAAAAACTGGATTTCCGCTTGAGTAATCGGTAGAGCAACCGGAGAATCCTTCAAAAAATCCTTGATATTGATGCCAAATTGTGCTAAAGAAAACTCGTAGGCTTCATGACAGATCGAGAGAAGATGGGCAAAATAAACCACACCGGCCGCATCGGTATCGGCCAGATAAATTAGGCGCTCGTAGGACATAAAAAGCTTATTGTCTTTCTAGAAAGGTTAAACTATCTTGTAGTTGTCTTAACTCGTCTCGATGGGCTTTGACAGTTAATTCCGTTTGCTGAGATTTGCTTTCTACTTTAAAAGCCACTTCCTCTAAACGGCCGACTTTTTGCCAATAGAAAACACCCGCGAGGGGAGATAAACCCACAAGAGCAAAAATATAGGGATTAGTATCAGGAAATAACACCGATAACACCAGTGAGAAGCAAAATAAACCCAAGGCCGCTAAAATTGTCAAAAATATCGCTAGAAAGGGGCTAGGCGGCACAAAACCCTGTAATCTGACAATATTCTGTTCGGGTTCGATCGCCTTGACTTGATAGGAACGTCGGTCAAAATAATCTCGCAGTTGTTGCAATAGTTGGTCGTCACTGGTACTGGTAAGATAGACACGCTGTTCGATACGCTCCTTGACGGAACCGCGAATAAAAAAGAATAATCCCACCATGAGCAGGAGAGTCAGAAAAAAAGTTGAGGAAAGAACGGGGGTATCCATGGCGGCAGTTAGGAGCGAAAAAACTTACAATTAATCCTAATTATCCTAACCTATCTTCTCCCCCGATTCAGAAGATAGACCCTAGGAGCAAAACCTCGATCGAGAATCAGAAAAATTTAACCCCAAGGCAGATTCATGGGCAACAATCTATTAACAGGATTAATCGAACCCTTACAGTATAGTTTCATGCAGAGATCCCTAATTGAAGCTATCATCGTCGGGATCATTTGTGCGGTGGTGGGAACCTACCTGATGGTACAACGTTTGGCCCTCTTGGGCGATGCCATCAGTCACTCGGTCCTACCCGGATTAGCGATCGCTTTTATTGGTAATTTTAATCTTCTTTTGGGTGCTTTACTAGCCTCAATGGTCAGTACCCTACTGATTAACTTAATCCGTAATCGTTCCCCAATCAAAGAAGATGCGGCCATGGGTATCGTTTTCTCGGCTTTTTTTGCCTTTGGCATCACCCTGATCACTCTCATCCAAAAAAACAACAAAATTGACCTTAATCACTTTCTCTTCGGCAATATTCTCGGTGTTACTGCTGACAACATCCGTGATACCCTAATTATTGCCGTTATCGTTTTATTAACTGTTTTGCTCCTGTATAAAGAACTATTATTCTACACTTTCGACAAAATCGGGGCGCAAGCGGCGGGTTTACCAGTAAATTTATTAGATTTAGGCTTAATGCTCCTGATTGGTTTGACAATCGTTGCTAGTCTGCAAGCAGTGGGAGTAATCCTCGTTTTGTCCCTTTTGATTACCCCGGCAGCCACTGCCTATCTTTTAGTTACCCGTCTCCATCAAGTCATGGGTGTGGGTGTGGGTGTGGGTATTATTTCTAGTATCAGTGGGATGTATTTAAGTTATTACTGGAATTTACCCTCTGGACCGGCGATCGTGCTTGTCGCTTTTACCCTATTTATGTTGGCCTTTTTATTCAGTCCCCGTCAAGGAATTTTCACTCATCCCGCTAGTCTAGGTGGTCAACTTTCTATCTGGGTAGAGATAAAAAATTTGTTGAGACGGCGTTAGTTTAGGGGATAAGGGGAGAGTGATCAAAAAAAGCCGACGGCCGAGATAACTGCCATAATTTGCTAGACTTTTAGAGACTCTTACTCTGATATTGTGTTGATTTTATTGAGAATTTATTCATGTAATCCCCCTGATGGAAGGACTCTAGGGAAATTTTCCTTCTCATCCCTCCATTGGGGATATTACGGAGATTAATCTATCGCTTATAATCAATTCATTCTCGCACCTCTAACGGATAGTTTAGCATAAGGTCGAGTGCAGTGATGTTTTAGGCCTCTTTGTTTGGTGGATAGTGACCAACACTTTTTAGAAATTGCTCAACAGATTGTATTTGTATTGAGCGAAAAGGATTAAGAACCAACAGATCTTTATCTCCACTGATAATCAAATCAGCTTTACCACTAAGTGATAACTCTAGAATCTTGTCATCCTTGGCATCACGGCACTCCTTGACAACATCTACCACCTCAATCAATATTCCCCTATCTATAAAGCTGTCTAAAAATTCTTCCCTTTCTTCATCTGTGATATATTTTCTAAACTTTGCACAACTGAGAACTTCGTCAATTTCTTCTATTAGTTCTAATGAGAATAAAATGTTGCCGTTTTGGAGTGCATACCTAATTGCCAAGTCAGGATTACTACCCTCAAACAGCAAAGAGCTAATGATCACGTTGGTATCAAAAACGTATCGCACTTTACTCACTTAGCAAATCACTCAAAATTTCGGGAGTTAAGCCTCTAGCTTGTGCTTTCCGACTGATATCACTCATAACAGCCTCTAGTGGGCGGCGTTTTCTAGCAAATTCTTTCAACCTCAAACTAAGAAGAGCATCAAGCTTTTGGCGATCAGCAAATATAGCCGATTCATAAATCTCGGCCGATTCCGCGTCAACACGAATTTTAATCTCTCTAACTTCCATAGGTTTTACATACCAAAGAATGTTTCTAAACTATTTAAAACTCTCTCTAACTATATACTAGACGAATTTTTCCAGATAATACCCCCAATTAAGATTTTATTGAGAATTTATTCTCGCACCTCTAGAAGTTTAAACCATGTCACTCGCTGAGTTAATTCCTCTGGTCAACAATCTGAGCCAGTCAGACAAATTATCACTCTTCAAACTCTTGGCCACACAAATCCCAGACGCTGAACTACAATTCATCTTCTCCGCATCAGAGTAACCAATTTGGTCGCCCTAGGACGCAACGGCAGCTGCAAACATTCTGATGCAGATGATTCAGGATGACCAAGGGGCATCTGCTCATGCCTAGTAAAGTTGAGTTTCCCTTTTCTGAGGATAACGCATTACCGACAATTCCTATCATTTTCAGTATCGTGCTTGTGTTTAGTATTGATGGAGAAAAGTAATGCTAATTTTTTGGGAAAATTAGTTAAACCACGATTATAACATATAATTAATTTGTAAGAGTTCGAGTTAACTTGGTTAGGGCTATGGATTTATTAAAAAATCGGTTTGTGCAGTCGTTGGGAGTCGGGGCGTTTTTTTACCTCCTAATGCTTTCCTTAAATTGGGTGGTGTTGTTCACCCTGAGAATTCTTGAATCTTTTTCTAGTTGGTATCGATACCGCGCTGCTCCCTATTCCTTCCAAATCAGTATCGGGGTGACGCTGGCCTATTTGCTGATCACGGCCCTCTTGAGTAGCCGGCGTGATTAGTAGTAAAACGTAGTGGATTGTTTCAGCTAATTTGGTGTATTAGAAAAATGCTAGAAATTCTATAATCTAAGACTTTAAGCCGAAATCTATTGCCCTATTTTAGCTGAAACAGTCCAGTAGGGTGCGTTAGACTGATGCAGATGATTCAGGATGACCAAGGGGCATCTGCTCATGCCTAGTAAAGTTGAGTTTCCCTTTTCTGAGGATAACGCATTACCGACCAGAACCTTGATCCCAAGCGGCGATCGCTCTGATAACATGAGCTACTTTATCATTCTGCCTCAAAATTGTTTTTTATTGGTCGGCAATAATTGTCTTCTTTTTTTGATTTTGTACGGTAAGTTTGGAACAATCATATTTAAAAAGGCAGAAAATCTTCATCAAGAATTTGCTCCAGCGATAGTCCCCACTCTCAGGCTCAATGACAATAAACCAGTCATAATATTCCCCTGCTAATTGTGGATAAACGCGGTCAAAAATCTCTCGACAACGCCGAGCTAAAGCTTTATCCTCAGCCTCAATTTTCGCTATTTCTTCAGCAGAAAGGCGATGTTGATGAGGAAAAATCGAACTTCCCAGAGGAACTTTTCGAGAGGTTATTTGGCTCATTTTGGCTAATTTTTGCCCAGTGGTGACAAATTTAACTAGAGACAGAGGGAAGAAAAGAGCCTGTTGTGTTTCGGAAATGACTATCGTTCAGGAGAAGTCATTCTTTGATTATTCTAACGATTTCTGCATCTAGTCGGAGCCGTTTTTTTCAGGACAATCGCCACTCTCCACCCAGCCCAATATTGGGAGTAATAAGCTAAATCCCGTCATATAATTGGAAAGGAGAATGGCAACATTAGAGGCTGAGACGAGGGGAAACAGATGAAGGGCGATCCGGCTGTATTGAAGAAAGTGTCTGTCAGTCTTCCTTTTGGTATTGGTTCAGCCGAATGGGAGGCAGATCCGACTGAGAGAAGGGCTGCATGGTCACTTTATGTGGAATTGGTGACGCGCATTGCTGTAGAGCCACTGGAGGGGGAAGAAGGGCTGCTGCGTGAGGCTTTGAACTCGCTGTACAGTTTGTTTGGGACAACCCGCGAAATTCTCAAGGAAGCTGGTCCCGATGTGGGGGCTTCTCGCAATTCAGTGGGCGGTATTGCGATCGCTGTCCTGAATCGGGGGTTGCGCCGTTTTCTAGCCAAGTGGCATCCTCGCTTACAGGTTTGGGAGGCCAAGCGCCCTGCTGATGTCAGTCCCAAGGAATACGAGCAGCAATGGACAGAAGAACCTGAATTGCGAAGGGAGTTAGAGGCTCTCAGGCAGGATTTAAGTCGGTATGCACTGGCTCTAGCAGAGATTGCTGGGGTTGAAAATTAGATTAGGAGTTTCTGGGAATGTCTATTTTTATTAGCTACAGTCGTCAAGACCAAGCCTATGTAAACAAGCTGGTGGAAGCGCTTACAAAGCACGAATTGCCCTGGTGGTTAGATAACAAAATTGACTACGGGGATAAATGGCCAAGAGTGATTGAAGAAAACCTCAGAAAAAGTCAGGTTTTTATGCTGGTGATGTCTCCTCGCTCTAAAAACTCTCATTGGGTAAACTGCGAACTGGCTCTTGCTTTAGAGTTAAAAAAGCCCATTTTCCCCCTTTTGTTAGAGGGTAGCCGTTGGCTAGAAGTTGGAATAATTCAGACAGTTGATATACAGGGGGGGAAACTGCCGCCTGCTAGTTTTTTTGATAGAGTTCGATCTGAATTAGGAAGTGAGTTTACGGTTCGCTCTCCTCGTAATGAAGTAGAATTGAAAAGTAAAAGGGGCATTAACTACACCAAACTTCGTGACTTGCTAGCATCAGGAAAATGGAAGGAAGCAGACGAAGAAACAGGTAAAGTCATGTGTCAGGCGGCTGGTCGAACAAGCTCAGGATGGTTAAGAATAGAGGATATCGATAGCTTTCCCTGTGAAGATTTACGGATAATCAATCAACTCTGGCTACATTACAGTAATGGCAATTTTGGCTTCAGCATCCAGAAAGAAATTTATGAGAGTCTTGGGGGGAAGAGAGAGTATAATGAGGAGATATGGCAAGAATTCGGTGATAGCGTCGGCTGGAAAGAAGGAGGAAATTGGTTGAACCGCCATAACCTAAACTTCTCACAAAATGCCGTCCAAGGTCACCTCCCTGCTTTTGGATTAGGGAAAAGTATTGGTTTAATAATCATTCCAACTAAGAAGAATTTTTTCTTCTCTTCTCTCGCGCAAAGACTTGTAAACTGTAGCATATAACGATCTCAGGTCTTTTGCCAAGCTTAGTTTTGGAGATTTCTAGAACGAAAACATAGGCTTTTTCCCAATTTGTTCAGTTCTTAATCTATTAATCAAAAAATTCGGTGAAAGAAAGGAGTATAAATTGGATGCTTACCTACAAAGCAATGTATAAATTTCTGGAACAGGGAGTCCATGGAGAAGTCTTGGATTTCCCTGGCGTGATTTCCTGGGGAAATGATCTAGCAGCAGTACGCCGTTCCTTAGCCAGTGCGCTGGTGGACATGGCAGAAGTTAATTTATCTAGGGGGGAATCCTTACCCTTGCCTAATGAGTTGTTAACAGACCCAGAAGCGGATTTAGAAGAACCAATTTATCTAATATTTTCTGCATCAACCCATGTCCAAATTGTACCGACTTTGATAGCCTCATGAAGCGTCGAGATTTGTTGCGTTATCTCAGTCAACAGGGTTGTCAATTGGTACGAGAAGGAAGTGAACATTCCATCTGGGAAAATCCACTCAATGGTCGGCGCACAGCCATCCCTCGACATAGAGAAATTGTAGAGTTTACTGCTGTGAGAATTTTTCGTCAGTTGGAGATACCAGAACCTTGATAACAAGGGGCGATCGCTGACTACAATCAAGCCATTAATATCAAACCCGACTATGCTCTTGCCTACTACAATCGCGGGAATGCCAAGTATGACTTAGGAGACAAGCAAGGTGCGATCGCTGACTACAATCAAGCGGCACAACTTTACTCGCAGCAAGACAATATGGAAATGTATCTCAAGGCTCTCGATAACATCAAAAATCTTGAAAAGTAATTTTGAGAAAGGTTGTTCTCGTGAAAAATGGTTGTTACTGAAATTAAAAAATCAAAATAAAGGACTGATGAATTAATCTATAATGCAAGAGAAAGAAGCTATTAGCGGCAGGCTATTTGAACCATCTAAAGCGGGAGGTAAAATTCTTAAATTATCCTATCAAGAAATAAAAAACTAGGCTATCCCACTGGACAGCCACCCGATCCCGATCTGGCTTACAAATTGTGGAATAATGCTCACACAGCAACCCTTGAAGATTATGGTTTAAAAGAAGGATTTGGCGTTTTATTTCACCCAAGTATAGAGGATTAATCATGAAAGATACCGTACAGTTAACTCAACTTGAATTGGTACTTCTCCAATTAGTTGAAAAAGGAAAAGGAAAATGGAGTTGGTACGAATTAGCTAACGCACTTTCCCGCCGAGATGTTCCTAGAGAACCTGATATGATGACAGTCTTAAAAAATCTTTGCCAGCGAGGCTTAGTCAAACGTTATGTGGAAAAAGAATCGCCCCGTGATCGTTGGGAATTGACTTCAAAAGGGGAGGCTTTGTTAAAAAATAGCTAATGACAAACCGCCAGAAAATGGGGCTAAAGTTTTGAGAAAATAGCTTGAAGGTCTAAAATTGATAAATTATGAAAAAACTCGAAAAAATTATCACAGAATTTCGCCAAGCACTAGAAAAAATCTATGGCGATAAATTAATAAACTTAGTTCTCTACGGTTCTCAAGCAAGAGGGGATGCAACAGAAGACTCTGATATTGATATAATGGTAATTTTAAAAAGTCCAGTTTCTCCTGGAGATGAAATTTTCCGTATGGGAGAAGTTAAAAATCAAATTAACCTTAAATACGATCAACTCATCTCAGTTTTGCCCATATCTGAAGAAGACTTTTTATGTAAAGATACTCCTTTATTAGAAAATATTCGCCGAGAAGGTATAGCTTTATGAACCGCATTCAAACATTGCTAAATCTAGCTAAAGAAGAATTATCTGCTGCTGAAATTTTGTTGGAAAATACTCTATATCGTGCTTGTATTTCTCGCGCTTATTACGCATTATATCATACAGTACAGGCTCTCCTAGCTGCTAAAAACATCAATGCTCGAACTCACAGAGGATTGATTCAACAATTTGGACAGCAATTTATTAAAACAGGAGAACTATCTCAAAAACTATCAAGAACCTTGAGTGAAACTTTTGATTTAAGACAGTTAAGTGATTATGATGAAACGATACCCATCACTCAACAACAAGCAGGCAAAACTTTAGAAAATACAAAATTGTTTATTAGTGAAGCTACCAAGTGGCTAGAGAATAATCAAATTCAGTAAATAAAAACAATAAATTATGAAAGAAGCGAAGCCAAGGGATATTCGGGTTGATAAAACTAACCTTAAATCTAACATGAGATCAATATGATTACAGAAAATTTAGATTTGGTCAAACAACTAATGATACAATTGGTGCGTTACGGCGGCTTGTTAATTTTGTTTTTTTGACCGAATTGGTAGCCGCCTAACGCACCCTACATTTTACTACATTTTACTAAATATATCGGTGAAAGAAAGGAGCATAAATTGGATGCTTACCTACAAAGCAATGTATAAATTTCTGGAACAGGGAGTCCATGGAGAAGTCTTGGATTTCCCCGGCGTGATTTCTTGGGGAAATGATCTAGCAGCAGTCCGCCGGTCCTTAGCCAGTGCGCTGGTGGACATGGCAGAAGTTAATTTATCTAGGGGGGAATCCTTACCCTTGCCTAATGCGTTGTTAACAGACCCAGAAGCGGATTTAGAAGAACCAATTTATCTAAATTATTACTTTATACCCTGGAAAAACAAGTAGATATGAAAAAGATTAAATACAGTAAAGATGTTGATACCCTGTTAATTGAGCCCGTAGGTTGGGTCGAAGAATGAGACCCAACAATTGTTTCAATACATTGGAGTTGATTATCAAGAAATTATTATGTAAACTTATTTTGTTGGGTTTCCCTGTCGCTCAACCCAACCTACGCCTAACATTACAATTCCGTTGCGCTTCTCTGAGAATATCAGAATCTTTAGATCGAGGATAGCTTAACAATGAAAACTCCAATAAAAATGGCAAGAGCCTACGAAGAGATAATTGATTTCCTAGCTGCGGGAATCACCCCCAAAAGTCTGATTGAATTTCAGCCTTCAGAATATGTCAAAGAGCGAGTCGCCGATCTTATTTTCAGAGAAAAAAATAGTACCCTCACCTCTGAAGAGAAATCAGAATTAGATCACTATATGCTCCTAGAACATTTAATCAGATTGGCAAAAGCCCGCGCTCACCAATACGTTTTAGAGAAGCAATAAAAAAAGAGCATGGAGCGTCCCTACATCGATCGAACACTTCGTCGCCTAGTTGCCACTCGCGCCGATCATTTATGTGAATACTGCCTCATTCAAGAACAAGATACAGCACTAGGATGTGCCGTCGATCATATTATTAGCCTCAAACATGGGGGTGAAACCGACGCAGATAATCTAGCCTACACTTGTGTTTTTTGTAATCGCTTTAAAGGTAGCGATATTGGTTCGATTGTTTGGCAGACTAGAGAGGTTACAAGATTCTATCATCCCCGTTGGGATTATTGGGGGGAGCATTTTAAACTTGAAGATGCTCTCATCCAACCCATCACTAATATTGGAGAAGTAACCGCTAGAATTTTAGGATTTAACGATTTACCCCGTTTGTTAGAGCGCCAACTGCTCATTTCTAAAAATAAATATCCATCGCCAGCAGCCCTCAAACGAATAAATAGCTGATCTTGTAACAATTGTTTCAATTCATTGGAGTTGACGATCAAGAAATTATCATTTATACTTATTTTATTGCTTTTACCTGTCGCTCAACTCAAACTACGCCTCGTATCAAGAATTAACCGATAAGATAGGTAAATTATGAATGATGAAAGAAAAGAAACCAAGCCAAGGAATATTCGGGTGATAAAACTAACTTTATTTAATTTAGAGCGGGATTTAGTAATTCTACCTGACAGCGTAATGCTGCATCGATTAATTGTTTGTCATTGGTAGCCAATGGTAAATCTAAGCGCAAAGCAAGTTCTAAGTAAGCAGCATCATAAGAAGCTAATTTTTGTTCTCTTGCTAGTGTTAAAGTCCTGCCAAAAGCTTGGACTGAAGTTAAAGAATCAATAGTAATAAGTAAAGACTGTAGCCAATTAATCGATGCTTGAGTTTGCTCGACCGTCATCCGATTTCTTCTTTCTGCGACTAGGAGAGTGTTGACAATCTCTAAAGACCAAATTTCGGGAGCAAATGCTTCGGCGTTTGGCATTATGTCTAATACTGCGTTAGCATAATCTTTATTTTCATCGACCAAACACCAGCTAATTGCTACCGAACAATCTAAAACAAACTCAATCAAAACCTTCTCCTTTCTTCTCGCATGGCACGAATTTCACTTTTAGGTAAAGCTACAGTTTTTTGAAGGCGGCGCATTCCTGAAATAGCTTGAGTAACAGATTGCTCTACTACTGGGTTGCCCCAAGCATTATAGCGAGGTTTTCTTTCCTCTTTTCTACTTGCTAAATCTTCACTGACTTCTTGAACCGCTTCAACGGTTACTGTAACATTTACTTCAGTTTCTTTAAAATCGGACGGTATATCTAAATGTAAGATTCCATCTCTACCAATCTGAGAACGTAGTTTAATTGTTGGCATATTAAAACCTCGTATATTCTTATCCTTTTGCCCCTTTATAAGCAGTAAAACGTAGGGTGCGTTAGACGGCAAAAATTGCTGCTGTGACTGGAAGGTGACAATCCGTCGTAACGCACCACCTCTCATCAAAACTTACTCATACCGGCGGTTACGTTTGCGGATAATCCAGAGGATAAACCAGATAACCAGGACAAGTAGAGCTATTTTCGACACGGGAGCCAGATATTCTTCCACAAGGGGGTAATTCTTCCCTAAAAAGTAACCTGCTGCCGTTAAAAAAACGACCCAGAGAGTCGTGCCGATGGTGGAGTAAACTAAAAAGGGAATCATCGCCATGTGATTCATCCCGGCGGGTAGGGAAATCAAAGTTCGTACTCCAGGGACCAAACGACAGAGTAAAACCGCTTTACTACCGTGACGGTTAAACCATTGATTGGCTTTTTGAATATCTTTAGCGGAAACGGTAATCCATTTGCCGTATTTATCGGCTAGTTTTTCGATTTTTTCCTCATCCACAACCCGACCTAGATAATACCAAGGTAGCGCTCCGACTACGGTTCCGACAATCCCCGCTACCACTGCTGGAATAAATTGCATTTGTCCCTCATGGACGGTAAAACCGGCTAGGGGCATAATTAATTCCGAGGGAATGGGAGGAAAAAGATTCTCTAAAAACATTAATAGGGCTATGCCTAAATAGCCCATAGAAGTCATTGTATTTGTAATCCATTCAGTCATATTTTTTGAGGATTTAGAAAACAGTTTTAAAGTAAAAAAAGGGGAGTGGGGGAGTGGCAAGAATAAATAAAAGCAATCTCCTGACAACTGATAACTGACTCCTGATAACTGATAACTGATAACTGATAACTGATATTAGGTTCCAGAAGTCCAGGAGTTGATATATTCTAATTGGGCTTCGGTGAGAGTATCGATTTCAATCCCCATGGCTTGCAGTTTCAAGCGGGCGATTTCTTGGTCTAATTCGTAGGGAATCGAGTAGATACCGGGGGCTAATTTACCCTTATTTTTAACCAAGTATTCTACACCGATCGCCTGGTTAGCGAAACTCATATCCATAACAGCGCTAGGATGACCTTCGGCGGCTGCCAGGTTAACTAGGCGACCTTCCCCGATAACAACGACGGATTTACCGCTTTTTAGTCTATATTGTTGGGTAAAGTTGCGAACTTCCTTGACATTATCGGCTTTTGCGCCCAAAGCTTGCAGGTCGATTTCAATATCAAAGTGACCAGAGTTGGAAACAATCGCCCCATCTTTCATCACGTCAAAATGTTCGGCCCGGATAACGTGCTTGTTACCGGTAACGGTGATGAAGATATCGCCTTCCTTAGCGGCTTCATCCATGGGCATAACCCGGAAACCGTCCATCGCCGCTTCAATGGCACGCACGGCGTTGATTTCGGTGACAATTACATTAGAGCCTAAACCTTTGGCCCGCATAGCCACACCTTTACCACACCAACCATAACCAGCCACAACCACGGTTTTACCGGCGAGGAGGATATTGGTAGCGCGAATGATACCATCAAGGGTAGATTGACCTGTACCGTAGCGATTATCAAAGAAATGCTTGGTTTCTGCGTCGTTAACGTTCATTGCGGGGAAGGATAACACCCCGGCTTTGAGCATGGCTTGCAAACGGACGATACCGGTGGTAGTTTCTTCGGTAGTACCGATAATGTCGGGTAATTGGTGACTTCTTTCTTTAACTAGAGTAGCCACCACATCACAACCATCATCGATGATAATCTGGGGTTTATGATCGAGGGCGATTTGAACGTGACGGTGATAGGTGTCGTTATCTTCCCCTTTGATTGCATAAACGGGGATACCGTAATCAGCGACTAAACAAGCGGCCACATCATCTTGGGTGGAAAGGGGATTACTGGCAATTAGTAACGCATCAGCGCCACCGGCTTTGAGTGCGATCGCCAAATTAGCGGTTTCGGTGGTAACGTGGCAGCAAGCGACTAAACGCAGTCCAGCAAAGGGTTTTTCGATGGCGTAACGTTCGGCTAATTGACGCAAAACGGGCATTTCCCGGCCGGCCCATTCGATGCGCTGTTTGCCGATGGGGGCTAAACTAATATCTTTGATGTCGTATTTCTGTTGAACTGGTGTTGCTACCATAAGGGGTTTTCCTTAAATACAAGCCTAGGCTATTGGTTAATTTAACTTAACATTGTCTGGGGATTTTGGCTAATGTCAAGCTTTTCACCAGTTTTTTATATAGGAAAAAGTTATCAATTCCTCGCTGACCTATCCAGAAATCGGTACATTGTCTCTATTTTGGGTAATTATATAGTACAATAAAACTACTGCATGATCTAAATTAAGCTAGAAATCTCTATCTCGTGATGATAAGATCGACTAATGGGCGAGAAACTGACAGGCGTTAATCCCAAGATAATCCAATGGGCAAGAGAAAGGGCAAGATATTCTCTTGAGTCTGTAGCGGTCAAGTTTAAAAAAGATGTTTCTGTTATCGAAAAATGGGAGTCAGGAGAGGACTTTCCTACTTATAGTCAATTGGAAAAGTTAGCAGAAATATATAAACGTCCTCTCGCTTTATTCTTTTTCCCAGAACCTCCCCTAGAAGCGGAGGAAAAACAAGAATTTAGAACTTTGCCAGACTTTGAAATCGAAAATTTGGCCGCCGATACTATCTATGCTTTACGACAAGCAAAAGCGATGCAATTGTCGCTACAGGAAATTAATAATGGTATTAATCCTAGTACCAATAAAATCTTTCAGGATATTTCGGTTAGTTCTAGTGATGATTTAAGGAAATTAGCCGAACAGATCAGAAATTATTTAAACGTTACTCTAGAAGAACAACTAACCTGGAATGATCGGGAAACTGCCTTAAAAAAATGGCGTAGTGCCGTGGAAGAAGCTGGTATTTTTATTTTTAAGCGTTCTTTTAAGCAGCGAGAAATTTCGGGATTTTGCTTGATAGATATTGAATTTCCGATCATCTATCTTAATAATAGCACTGAAAAAGCTAGACAAATATTTACCATTTTTCATGAATTAGCACATATTCTTTTGCAGACTAATGGAATTACTAAGTCTGACGATAGATATATTAATAGTTTGCAAGGAGAAAATAAATATATCGAGATATTTTGTAATAAATTTGCTGCGGAGTTTCTGCTTCCTAATCATGTTTTTTCTGAGATAATTAGAGAAACAATAGTTAACGATAAAATTATCGCAAAAATTTCCAGTGATTATAAGGTTAGTCGAGAAGTAGTTTTACGAAAACTATTAGATAATAACTTAATCTCCCAGAAAGAATATACTCTTAAAGTAAGGGAGTGGTACAGTGAGCAGGTGGGAAAAAGTCAGGACAAAAATAAAAAATCTGGAGGTGATTACTATGCTAATCAGGCGACATATTTGGGAGAAAATTACCTAAAACTGGTATTCAATAAATACTATCAAGGCCAATACGATATCGAGCGCGTTGCCGATTATCTAAACATTAAAAAAGTTGCTATGGTGGAACAACTTGAAAAATATTTATTAGACAAAGGACTGTTTTGATGGTTTACATTTTTGACACAAGTAGTTTTAAGGTTTTAGGAAACTATTTTCCCAAAAGTTTTCCTACCGTTTGGCAAAAAATCGATTTGCTTGTGTCAGAAGGTAAACTACAATCAGTACGCGAAGTGCTTAAAGAAGTAGAATATGGCAATAATCAACAATTTGTTTTAGATTGGATAGACTTCAATAAACAAATATTTTTACCACCCACTGCTCAGGAAACTTTATTTAAGTGGGTGGGTGGAATTAAATATAAGATGAACGTAGGTTGGGTTGAAGCATGAAACCCAACGCCCGATTATGTTACGCTACCGCTAACCCATCCTACAAATAATTGTGCCTCCCTACTTATTGCCGAAATTTTTTCTATAAGTAACTTTAAGGATTTAGTGAGTCAAAAAGCAAGATTACAAGGAAAACCAGTGGCAGATCCATTTATTATTGCCTGTGCTAAGATAAAAGACGGTTGCGTAATTACCGAAGAAGCCTTGAAGCCTAATGCTCCCAAAATCCCCACAGTCTGTCAACACTTTTCTATCGATTGTACCAATGTTCAGGGTTTAATGGAGCGAGAAGGTTGGCAATTTTAAAACTAAAATTAATAGATAAATTGCCAATAAATTTATATGTTAAAAAGGCTTTTTCTGGAAAACTAATAACCATGTTCAGACAGAAATTCTAAGCTAATCTCGGTAGGAGGGTGATAAGAGCGTATTCCTAGCAATTTTTCCACATATTTGCCTAAAATATCCCCTTCTAGATTCACCCAATCGCCTAATTTTAAATGGGAAAGATTGGTTTCAGCGTAGGTGTGGGGGATGACAGCCACTTTAAACCAGCTGCCGGAGGAATCGCAATCGGCCACGGTTAAACTAATGCCATTAACAGCTATACTGCCCTTACCGACGATATAACGAGCTATGTAGTTATTCCACTGCTCTTCTAGGGAACTAGGGGCAGCAAAGGTCATTTCCCACGAATTAGCCACGATTATCGATTCGACTAAACAGCCAATACCGTCCACATGACCAGTGACAAAATGACCGCCGATTTTACTACCCACCCGCAGAGAGGTTTCTAGGTTAACGTTGGTTTCTGTTTTAATCCTTCGTCCCAAAGTAGTGCGCTGTAGGGTTTCCGGGGAAGCGGTGGCCACAAAACCCTCCGAGAGAATTTCCTCCACTGTCAAACAAACCCCATCCACAGCCACACTATCACCAATTATTAAATCTTGGAGAATTGTATCAGAGGATACAGACAAATAGAGTCTATCGGTATCCACGACCCGAATTTTTCCCAAGGCTTGAATTAATCCTGTAAACATCGGCTTTTTTCTCGACTATAAATCCTTATGAGTGAAAGATTGGGCATTTTCCCCAGAATAATCGGCGACAATATGACCATCTCCGGCTAATTGATATTTGTAGGTCACTAATCCCTCTAATCCCACCGGACCGCGGGGAGGCATTTTTTGGGTACTGATACCCACTTCGGCCCCAAAACCGTAACGGAAACCATCGGCAAATCGCGTGGAACAATTATGAAAAACTCCGGCGGCATCGACTCGATCGCTAAAGGTTTTGGCCGTGTTAAAATTTTCGCTGACAATGGCTTCCGTGTGTCGAGAACCGTAATAATTAATATGTTCGATTGCCGATTCTAGACTATCAACAATTTTAATTGACAGGATTAAATCACTATATTCGGTTTGCCAGTCTTCTTCTGTGGCCGACGGTACGTTAATAATCTGACGAGTTGCTTCATCTCCCAATAATTTAACCTTTTTTTCCTCTAATGCCTGGGCAACTGCGGGTAAAAATTGTCTAGCGATGTCTTGATGAACCAATAAAGTTTCAATGGTATTACAAGCGGCAGGATATTGGGTTTTGCTATCAACGGTAATTCTAATTACTTTGCTTAAATCTGCTTCTTTGTCGATGTAGAGATGACAGATACCATCGGCATGACCGAGGACAGGAATGCGGGTATTATTTTGGATATAACGCACAAATTCGTTAGAACCTCTAGGAATAATTAAATCGATGTATTGATCAAGTTTTAATAGTTCCTGAATTTCTTCTCTTGTTGTTAACAATTGTACCGCCGCCGAATTAACTTTAGTTTGACTCAATGCCTGATGAATAATTGTTACTAAAGCTTGACAAGAACGGAGCGCCTCTTTCCCCCCTTTTAAAATAACACCATTGCCGGATTTTATCGCTAAACTGGTAATTTGAATTAAAGCATCGGGACGAGCCTCAAAAATAACCCCTAAAACCCCTAAAGGACAGGTTATTCTCCGCAGAATTAAACCTTGATCTAATTCCCTATTAATTTGTATGGTAGCTAAAGGATCTGCTAATTTGGCCACATCTCGTACCCCAGCAATAGCGGCTTTTAATTTGCCAAGACTTAACTCTAATCGCGCACATAAAGCCGGAGATAATTCCATCGCCTTGGCTGTTTGAACATCGGCGATATTCGCTTCTAGTATTTTATCAGCATTGGCAGTTAAAGCCTCAGCAATAGCCTCTAAAGCTTCATTCCTTTCTTCGTTAGTCAGGATAGCCAGTTGAAGACTTGCTTGACGGTTCTCTCTTGCGATTTCGGGGAGGGATAGAGAAGTTCTAACCATAGAAAATTTAAAAGTAATAACTATTTATCTTTTTTTATTTTATCTTATTTTTGGGAAAGCTTCGGGGAAATTAGACTAAATATGTTGAGTATAGGCTACTTATAAGGAGAGGCAAAAAGCTTCGACGGTGAGACTTCGGACGTTCGGCCAGCTCAGTAGTTCGACAAGCTCACTAACACGAGCGGACGGTGAGCCTGTCGAACCGCCGCGTGAGCTTTTGTCGAACGCTCAGGCTTTAACGGCGATCTCAGCCGAACCGCAAAACGGAGAATAAGTAATCAGTTTTTAATAACCAGATTTAGTACGACTAATGGGTAAGAGGATCAGAGGAAAAATCTATCTTCTATTTAATTAGAATCACTTACTTACAGGAATAACTAGAATTTCTTCTACAAAAATCTGCCTAAATCGAATTCCGTTGTGGGAGTAATTTCTCGAAAACGTTCCTGACTGATAATTAACAATAATCTTTCAGTATAATCCACCGCACCGCGCAATTCTCGTTCTAATCTTGTTAAACCAGCGTTAGCATATTCCTCGAAAATTATCACTCGCAAAGCTTCTGAATCTACCCCATGAGGAGCAAGAATTTTTGTGTCTTTAAATTCATTGACTGCCAATAATTTGATTAGGGTATCGTAACCACGAGAAATAAAAATTTCGAGGTTAATGGGCGAGGGTTCCTTCGCCACATTTTCTATCGTCACTCTCTCTTGATATTTTACTCCTAAAGCCGCCGCAAAAGCGATGACATCAGCATAGGTTTGAAAGGGTCCAATTCCCTGATTAAAATTAACTAAGGACTGGACAAATTCCCCTTTATCTCTAGCAATACGCACTCGATTAATGGACATATTTATCAAGTAAAAAGTAAATAATAAAGATTACAAAGTTCAAAAGATAGAAATCAGAAGTATTTATCAACTATTTATCTATCTCCTACCCGATCATAACTGATAACTGCTTTAAGGATAAGTTTTAATTAGTCCTTTAGCTTGGTAAACATGAAATTGTTCAATGGCAACACCACCGCGCTTGATCGGAATAACCGCTACTTTAGTTATATCTTGAAAATAGGGACGGTAGCGATCGATTATTTCTGGTCTTTCTAGGGAACTATTGGTAGTAATTAATAAACCATTTTTACCAATCCATTCTTGAGCATTAAACCAAATTTGATAACCTCTTTGATCGTTGTTAAAACAGGTGACGGGTATAGGAACTAGGGGATAGAGGGCCATATCTAGCCATCCTGTCACATAAAAACTATTGGTAAAAACGAAGCTAGAATCTTTTAAGAGTGCTAATAATTCGGGAGAATTAGCAAAGCCTTGACGCAGTTGATCGATATCAACAATTTCCCTAGAAGGGTCTTGTTCTGTGGCAATAATTCCTCCAAAAATTGCGTATTGACTAGGTTTTTGGAAAGTGCCAAAAGTGACGTGAAGCATTGCTATAGATAAAATAGTAACGATAAAAATTCCCGATCCCCATAACCATCTTTTTACCCAGATTCGAGAAGATTGCTGCCAAATAGTGGCTTTTTCTCCTAGTAAAATTGTGCAAGACCAAAACCCTGGTAAAATCCAACTAGGGGCGAGATAATGGGAAGCACCCACATAAAGCATTCCTAAGATTAAAGGCAGAGAAACTGAGAGAATTAACCATTTTTTAAGTGATTCTTCTTCTCGATGAAAAAATCTTTTTTTAGAGAGAAAGTTAGGCATTTGTTCGGCAAAGCTTTTAAATGTCACCCACCACATCGGCAGACCGAAGGGAGGAAACATCGTGGCGATACTAATGCCAATAACCGAGAGAATACCGAGAATATTAAAGGTTTTAGGTTCTCCCGAAAAACGGTCTTCTAAGTGAAAGCGAAAGGAAATCCAATCATGGTTAATATTCCAGTAGATAATTGGCAATAAGGTTATCAAAAATAGAATAAATCCCAATCCCAACCAAGAGGATTTAAATACAGGCCAATAGCGGGGAGTGGTCAGGCAAAATAAAACTAAACCAAAGCCCAAAATAAAGCCGTGATATTTACTTAAAACCGCCAATCCTACGGCAAGTCCAATATAAGCGAGACGATAGCTAGGATGATAGTTTTTTCCCCGAATTGGGAAGAATTCTTGGGCAGCTAAATAGACTGTTAATGACCAAAAAAAGATTAAAGGACTATCTGGCTGCGAGAGAATCCCGAAGACGATCCCATAGATGGGGATCAGAGTAGCGATCGCTAAAGTCATTCTGGCGACCGGCAGGCTGAACAATTTTAAAGCCGTTAGATATAGCAAGCAGAGGCTGCCAGTATAGAGAAGGAGAGTACCAAAGCGAATGGTAAATTGATTGACTAATCCCGTGATCCAAGTCCCAAAACCCGTGGAAATCGCTACTATCGGCGGATGATCGAAGTAACTCCAATCCAGATTATGGCTGTAAACGTAATAATAGGCCTCATCGTAACCGGGATAAAGCCCCAAAGCGATGATTATTCTAAACAGGAGTCCGCCGATGAGCAGATAAACGGCAATGCGATCGCTAATTATTTTGGCCAAAATTCTCACCTCATTTCATCGCTAAAACTGATGTTAGAGACGGGATGTTTTTGGGGTTGCCAGATTCGAGATTTGTGCATCTATGGCAAGGTTAGATTTAAGTGTGATCTTTAGTTACTATATCACCAAATTTGTCATCTCTTAAGCAATATCACCTCTGGAATTGATATTCTCAATCTTAATTGAAATGGCTATAACTTTTGAGGAGCGCTATTTCATCCGACAACCACCAAGCAACGGTTCTCTATTACCGTCGATTCTAAATTGCTTCAAGATATTGACCAATTGACGGAGAATCACTCTGCTGCTGTCGAAGAAGGATTGCGACTGTGGCACCGATAGCAAATAGAAAACCAGTTAAGCACCTTCTACCAAACTCAAAAACCAACTGAACGGCAATTCGAGCGGGACTGGGGAGAATTCCCACACCCCAATGGAAGGAATCCTCAACCCGGAAGGACTCTAACATGGAAGATGACAATTATCCCCATCAAGGAGAGATTTATTTAATTCTCGCCCTTGAAACCATAGGAGATACCAAAAAACGCCCTACTTTTAGAGCATCAAACTGAGCAAAGGCAATAAATAAGGTTTCTTCGTTACTTGGTATGGTTCTATAGGGTAGCATAAATCGACTAAATTCTTATCTGGAAAGAGACTTAATTGATTAGTTCGCTCTAGAGCGAAAAAAAATTGACAAAAACCGCCAAATGCCTTTCTCTATAAAAGTTCCATCCCTTATAATCCGCGTGCATTGCATAACACAAACCGAAGAACGAGGATTATTAGAGAAATATAAAACTCGCTCCTATATTTCTGGGTGTACCGAATTTCATCTCTTAACAAAATCTCTGAAACTCCAAGGAATTGACTCCATTAAAGTGATCGATCTTTTAAGTACCATCCCTCAAAACTTTTCTCAGTTAATCATCAAACAAGCTCAGGTAAATCTAGTCATCGACTGCCATCAACTTTTGACCCGAAAAAGCTCTTAACCATCGCACCTCTATCAGGTACAATTTAAACTTGAGTTGACCACTTCTGACTTTTAACTTGCACTTAGCGATATAATGGTTTATAGGGTTTTTGGG
Organism: Microcystis aeruginosa Ma_MB_S_20031200_S102; assembly: GCA_007095845.1. Lineage (GTDB taxonomy): Bacteria > Cyanobacteriota > Cyanobacteriia > Cyanobacteriales > Microcystaceae > Microcystis > Microcystis aeruginosa_D. The sequence continues at coordinate 7,240 of SFBI01000094.1, read as the reverse complement.
ATTAATTCTATTTTTGATACAGAGGTAAAAAAAAATGTCGGCTCTCTTGGATTTGGTGGATAAAATGTATTCTAAGATACAGTCCTACTGGCGCGGGAATGGAAGGAACCACAGAGACACAGAGGACACAAAGATTAATCGATCATAATGTAAGTTAAACTTATCACACAGACCACTAGAAGAGCCAGTTTTAGATTGTCGATAATATCATCGGGTAATTTTGAGAGATTGGCCAGGGTTCTTTTTTTGACTTGATCTCCTTCTCGGTAGGACTCTCGAAGAAGAACAGCGGGGGGGGAATTACGGTTAGAAACTTTTTATATATACATGGCTATCATTTTAGCAATATAGAGAGAACTCTTGTTCATTAAAAAATGTTAAAAATTACATGGGTAAATCAAGAAAAATTAACGGATGCATCCATTGATGGATAAGGGTTTTCGGCTATTATGGTATGTATGCATGGAGAAAGTTCAGATATAAGAGCGATCAATCTTTGTGTCCTTTGTGTCTTTGTGGTTCGTTTCACTCGGTCTCGCGTTGCGACCGCCCGCAGGACTGTATCTTAGAATACATTTTACCCACCAAACCCAAGAGAGCCCAAATTCTTGAGACAAGTGGCTTAAGCTATTTGTCTATACCCAATATAAAAAACGGTCTCCCTAAACCAGTTGCCAAAATCACCACCATGGACAGTCAATTACTTGATAAACTCGGACAATTACAAAACCTCTTAAAAGCCAGTGAAAAGGCTCTGATTGCCTATTCTGGGGGCGTGGATAGTACCCTAGTGGCAAAAGTGGCTTATGATCTGCTAGGGAGTCAAGCATTGGCAATTACGGCGGTTTCCCCTTCCCTACTGCCGGAAGAATTGCAAGAAGCGATCGCTCAAGCCGATTATATCGGTATTCGGCATGAATTGGTAGAAACCGAGGAAATGAATAACCCCAATTACACCAGTAATCCTGTTAATCGCTGTTATTTCTGCAAAAGTGAGCTACACGACACCCTTAAACCCCTCGCTCTCGCTCGTGGTTATTCCTACGTCATCGATGGCGTTAATGCTGATGATTTAAGGGATTATCGTCCCGGAATCCAAGCAGCTAGGGAGCGCGGCGCTCGTTCACCTTTGGCGGAAATTGCTATCACAAAAAGCGAAGTTCGTCAACTATCTCGTTACTTAAATTTACCTTGGTGGGATAAACCGGCGCAACCCTGTTTAAGTTCCCGTTTTCCCTACGGGGAGGAAATTAGCCTGGAGAAATTGCAAAGAGTCGGACGGGCCGAGATTTATCTGCGAAAATTAGGTTATCGTCAATTACGGGTGCGATCGAGCGGCGATACGGCACGGATTGAATTACCGGCAGCAGAAATTCCCGACTTTATTAATCGGACAAATTTAAGCGAATTAGTCGCTGATCTGCAAAAATTAGGCTTCATCTATGTCACCCTCGATCTAGAAGGTTATCAAAGCGGCAAACTTAATCGAGTCCTCTAGTTCAGTGATCAGTAAACAGTAATCAGTGGACTGAAAACTCAAATCTGCTCTAACAGTTATCTTAATGATGAGGTACGAAGCTTTCGTTTTGGGGAGTTGGTCGTCAATACCAAATTGGGTTATACTTCATCTTGACGGGAAAGGCTGTAACGGATAACAGATAACTGATAACTGGTCACTGATAACTGATAACTGATAACTACGTTCTGCTCTAACAGTTATCTTAATGGTGAGGTACGAAGCTTTCCTTTTGGGGAGTTGGTCGTCAATACCAAATTCGGTTATACTTCATCTTGACGAGAAAGGCTGTAACGGATAACAGATAACAGATAACTGGTCACTGATAAATGATAACTGGTCACTGATAACTGGTCACTGATAACTGGTCACTGATAACTGATAACTGAACCTTTTTCTGGGGTTCCTAAGTCTTTATCCCTAAACCTCTAATTGCCAAGGCGAGGATAGATGAGTCAACTACAAAATGCCTTTACCCTATTCCTGAGCCTGTTGGTGGAAGCGATGCCTTTCTTACTGCTAGGGGTGATTCTCTCTAGTATTCTTTTAATATTTGTCGATGAACGTCGCCTAGTTGCCTTGATGCCTCGCAATGCTGTTTTAGGAGCATTTGTAGGGGGATGTATTGGGTTTTTGTTCCCCGTCTGCGAGTGTGGCAATGTGCCGGTGGCGCGACGTTTACTTGTGCAAGGAATGCCGAATGCAGTAGCGGTTAGTTTTCTCTTAGCAGCGCCGACAATTAACCCAATTGTTATCTGGTCCACTTGGGTAGCTTTTCGCGATCAACCGGAAATTGTTTTCTATCGAGTTATCTTTTCTTTGTTCATCGCTACGGTTATCGGTATTATCTTTAGTATCCAAAAAGATCCCCGACCGCTCCTACAAACCTCTTTGGCAAAAAGTCTCAATTGGCAACCGCAAACACCAGAAAAAGAATCTATCCCACTACTACTACAATCCGGTTCTTTTCTGATCGGTAATTCTGGGCAAACTTTGCGCTTAGACGAAAGTTTTGCCGCTACTGCTGTCCTACCAGCAGTGCAAGCTATCCCGATGAAAAGGCGCTGGTTAACTTTTCTGGAAAACGTGGTGATGGAATTACGGGAATTAGGAGGAGTGTTAATCCTAGGAAGTGCTATAGCGGCCGGTTTACAGGTGTTTGTTCCCCGGGAATTTATTCTTAATTTGGGTCAGGATCCGATTACTTCAATCTTGGCCATGATGCTGTTAGCGGTAATTGTTTCGATTTGTTCCACGGTTGATTCTTTTTTTGCTCTCTCCTTTGCCTCTAGTTTTACCAGTAGTTCCCTGCTGGCTTTTCTAGTGTTTGGTCCAATGATTGACCTAAAAGGGATTGGTTTAATGTTGTCTATTTTTAAACCGAGAATGTTAATTTATCTCTTTGCTTTAGCAGCGCAAATGACTTTTTTACTCACCTTGGCTCACAGTTATTTATTTTAGGTCAGTCCCTAGATAGTTTTTCCCATGAATTCATCACGTCTGAAAATAATCGCCCCCCAATTTATCGATATTATTGCCCTAATCGGTTGGGGTTCGTTACTATTTAAATACTGGATAACTGGACAATTAAATTTACTGATCCATCCTAATTATTTTATCCTGGTTCTCATCACCAGTATTGCTTTATTTGCCCTAGGATTAGTCAAGCTTTGGACATTATTAAAACAGTGGCAAAAAAAGATTAATTTAGATAGTAATGATAATCGATCGCATATTACCATTCTTCCTCAACATTTTGGCTCAGGTTTATTAGTAATAACTGCCCTTTTAGGCCTATTTATCGCCCCGCAGCCCCTCAGTAGTCAAATCGCATTACAGAGGGGAATTAGTGAATCTTTACCCCTAACTCGCGTGCAAACTCAATCCTTTGGCACTACCGTTAAACCAGAGGAAAAAAGTTTAATTGAATGGGTAAGAACTTTGAATGCTTACCCCGAACCTGATGCTTATACAGGACAACCAGTAAAAGTCACAGGTTTTGTGGTACAATTACCCCAACTACCCGATAATTATTTATTAATTAGTCGCTTTATTCTTACCTGTTGTGCCGTAGATGCTTATCCCGTCGCTTTACCGGTGAAACTATCAGGAAGTCGCGGTCAATATCCCAATGATACTTGGTTAGAAGTCACCGGAGAAATGGCCACGGAATCTTTACCGGTAGAAGTGGGAAAATCAACCACCAGAAGACAATTAGTAATTAAGGCTAAATCGGTGAAATCTATACCCACTCCTGGGGATCCCTACGGATATTAACAGTCAACAGTTATCAGTGACCAGTTGTTGCTACTAACCATCTACTATAATGATCAAGACCTTACAACTACAACCGATTGATAAATTAGCAATAACATTAATTGTATCGCTAACCTTAGTAATTGGTGGCTTAATTTGGTTGGGTAATACCTGTGGTAATCAGTGTCTTTTACAAACTGGCCCAAGAGTCAAGGAATTTAGTTGGGAAAATCGAGAAATTGGAGCGGAAGATCAAGCATTTATTATCACTTTTGATCGTCCCATGGATCATGCTAGTGTAGAAAAAAATCTAGTTATCGATCCTCCGCTGCCGGGGAAGTTTAGTTGGGCCGGAAGACGATTAGCTTATACCCTCACTTCTCCCATTCCCTACGGAGAAAAATATCATCTGCAAATTGAAGGTGCGCGGGAACAATTTCCCAGCGGTAATCGATTAGGACAAACCCTAGGAATCTTTGAAAGAGAATTTAAAAGTCGGGATCGTGCTTTTGCCTATATTGGCACTAATGGGGAAGAACAGGGAAGATTAATTTTTTATAACTTGACCAAGGAGAAGAAAACCCTCTTAACCCCCGCAAATTTGACCGTTATGGCTTTTGAATTTTACCCTGATGGTAAAAAAATCCTCTTTTCGGCCGTGGCGAAAAATCAGGGGATACAGGGAATTCGTGAACTGCAGCTTTACCAAGTTGATTTTGGCCAATCTCCCCCAAAAATTGAGTTAGTGCTAGACAATAAAGATTATCAAAATAATCATTTTGATTTAGCTAAAGATGGGGAAACTATTGTCGTGCAGAGAATTGAGCGCCGCAATCCGATTAACTTCGATTTATGGGCAGTTAAATCCGGGGAAAAACCCCGGCAATTAAACATTCAAGGTGGAGAATTTTTGATTGCACCTGATAGTAAAACTTTGGCTGTTACTCAAGGGGAAGGAATCGCCCTTTTGCCTTTAAAAACTGAAACAAAACCCCTAGATTTTTTACCAAAATTTGGGCGAATTTTGAATTTTTCTGCTGATGGTACGGCTGCGGCAATGGTAAATTTTAATACTGATAATGCTAAAATGCGTTATATTCGATCGCTTTTTTATGTCAATAATCAAGGACTACAAAAACGCTTACTCAATCTACAAGGTTCGATTATAGATTGTCAATTTAATGCCACTGGTAGTGATTTGTATTGTTTGTTAACCGAGTTAGTTACTAACAGTCAAGAGTACAAAGAAAAACCCTATTTTGCTAAAATAGATGTGAAGACCGGTCAAGTGACTCCCCTACTGGAATTAGCAGATTATCGTGATATTCACATTAGTTTATCTCCCGATAGTTTAGCGATTATTTTTGATCAACTTCGCACCAGTTATGATACTAATCCGACTAATCCCTTGACTACTAACTCAGGAGAAACAATTATCGGTGGTCGTTTATGGATGTTAATTCCTCCCCTACAAGATGGAGTGAAAGCAAGTAAATCTGATTTAATTGAATTGCCTCTACCTGGAATTCGTCCCCAGTGGATGCCGTAGAATTTCATTATTAACTTGGGAATTATTTCGATGCTATCAAACTCAGAAAAATTAGCCAAATTGCGTCAGTATTTTGCTAGTGGTGTCACTCATTCTTGTCAATTCCGTCGTCAGCAGTTAGAGAAGTTAAAACAGGCAATTATTAAATATGAAGCAGAAATATATCAAGCTTTATATAGCGATTTAAAGAAAAGTCCCGAAGATTGTTGGATTACTGAAAATGGGTTCCTTTTGGTGGAAATTAATACCGCTTTAAAAAATTTGCGCTCATGGATGCAACCCAAACCTGTTAAGACTAATCTCTTAAATTTTCCCTCCTCCAGTCAAATTATTCGGGAACCTTTGGGAGTGGTGTTAATCATTGGTGCTTGGAATTATCCTCTGCAATTGTTATTAGCGCCTTTAGTTGGTGCCATTGCTGCTGGTAACTGTGCGGTATTAAAACCGAGTGAATTTGCCTCAGCAACGGAAAAATTAGTAGTTAAAATAATTGAAGAGATATTCCCTGAAGAATATGTGTTAATTGTACCCGGAGATGGTGCAGAAGTAATTCCGAATATCTTAGACAGTTTCACCTTTGATCATATATTTTTTACTGGCAGTACAAGGGTAGGAAAAATTATTTATCAACTAGCGGCAGAAAAGTTAATTCCTGTTACTCTAGAATTAGGGGGAAAAAGTCCCTGTGTTATCGAAGCTGATGCTAATATTTCCGTGGCAACCCGTCGCATTGCCGTGACAAAATTCTCTAATTGTGGTCAAATGTGCATCGCAGCTGATTATGTTTTAGTACATCAATCTCAGCAGGAGAACTTTATTAGAGAATTAGCTAATACTATTGTTAATTTTTTCGGTGAAGATGCCAGATTAAGTGCTGATTATGGTAAGATAATTAATGAAAAACAATTTGATCGCTTAATTGACTTGCTCAAAGATGGTGAGATTGTTTTTGGCGGCAAAACCGATCGAGAAAGTTTATATATTCAACCAACTTTATTAACTAATGTTTCCCTCGATGCTCCTATTATGCAAGGGGAAATATTCGGACCAATTTTACCGATAATTGCCTTCAGCACTTTTGAGGAAGCTTTAGCAATTATTGCTAAAAACCCTAATCCTCTAGCTTTTTATCTGTTTACTACTAAGGCAAAGACTGAAAAGAAATGGTTAGAATCAGTCCAGTTTGGGGGAGGTTGTATTAACAACAACAGTTTTCATTTTACCAATCCTAGTTTACCCTTTGGTGGCCGGGGAAATAGCGGTATTGGTAGCTACCATGGTCGTTTTTCCTTTGAGAATTTTAGTCACCAAAAAGCGATTATGAAAACACCTCTTTGGTTCAATCCCGCTTTAAAATATCCGCCTTTTAAGGGTAAATTAAGCCTATTTAAGTTATTGGTTCGGTAAAAAGCTAAGTAAGGCTTGCTCAATAATAGCAAAACCCTTTTAAAATGGCTGTTCGTTACTTGTTATGGTTCGATAGAGGGCTATAAATCGACTAAATCCTTATCTGGCAAAAGATTTAATTGATTAGTTCGCTCTAGATCAAAAACAATTGACAAAAATCCCCAAATGTTTTCCTCTATAAGGGTTTCATCTTTTATCATCCTATCCCTTACATGAGACAAACTGAACAACCAGAGAGTCTTTAGAATGAGATATGAAGATGAGCGAGTTTTTATCGAACACCTTGAAACCAAACTGGATGACAGCGCACCCCTGAAAGCGAGCCTCAAGATCAATACTCCCGAAAATGTTAAACTTGCCTTGGATAACTTGGCACTCGATACGATGCAAGACGGGAGCATCTCACCTTTGCAATAAGCATAAATACTTAGTAGAAAAATAGGCTTTTCGAGGGTAATTCTTGTTTTAATTCTCCATGTACGCGGTCTTTAAAAGCCTCTATTTCGTTCCAA
>SFBI01000093.1 GCA_007095845.1 Microcystis aeruginosa Ma_MB_S_20031200_S102 | reverse complement strand
CTTAAACTAATAAAACGGAGAGCCTATGGCTTTAGAAACTTTCGGAATTTTTGGGTTAGAAGTATGTTATCTTGGCATCTTGTCTGTTGATTTAGCATAAAGGGTAACGAAGAGCCAGGAGCCATTTCTATTCCTCTGTGGATAAGTTGGTTTTTTCTGCTCTTTTCCTTGCCCTTTTGGTTTGTGGGTTTAGGAATGCTTTATCAGATTATTTATTGTCTCAAAGGGGAGGAAATTATCACTATTAATAGTCAAGAAATTGTTACCATTCAGCGAATTTGGGGTTTGACACTTCCGGGCAAAAAGAAAATGGCAAGGGAACATATTAATAAACTGGTCAAAGCTGATAGTTATCATACCAAAGATGGCGATGGCGATCAAGTTTATGTGCCGATGGCTTTAACTATTTGGGCGGGGACTAAAGAATATACTATTAGCAGTAAGACAAAAGAATATCTGAGTAAACCCGAAATTGAATGGTTAGCAGCGGAATTAAGTCAATGGTTAGGAATACCAATTACTCATAAGTAGCCGGTTATAATCAGCTTTTTTCTCCCTTCTCCCCACTTCCTTCTCCCCACTTCCCACCTCCTAATTCATAATTCATAATTCTCTCTCTCCCTTCTCCCTTCTCCCCACTCCCTACTTCCCACCTCCTAATTCATAATTCATAATTCATAATTCTCTCTCTCCCTTCTCCCCTCTCCCCACTTTCCCACTCCCCCACTTCCTAATTCATAATTCATAATTCTCTCTCTCCCTTCTCCCTTCTCCCCACTTCCCATTTCCGGATCTCTTGGATTTGGTGGGTAAAATGTATTCTAAGATACATTACTCCTAGAGAGGGAGTGGAACGAACCACAAAGACACAAAGATCGATCAATCATAATGTAAGTTAAACTTATCACACACAACCTAGAAGAGCCCATTTCCTAATTCATAATTCATAATTCTCTGCTCCCCCATCTCCCATCTCCCCTCTCCCCTCTCCCTTCTCCCTTCGGGGTTGCTGATTTGAGATATGAATCTTCTTTTCTGGGATTTTTAAAACCTAGACCCAAACTAACTTTTGCATCCGATAACATTCATATCTTGATTTAGCAACGCCTTATCATTGACAGGGACTAAAAGAGAGCCGGTGCTGAGAAGTAAGTCCATAGTTGCCGATCGCTTCTAGGTGTTGAGCGGTGCCATAACCCTTGTGACGAGGGAGTCCATAATCGGGATAGCGTCCGTGCCAACGAGTAATTAAGTCATCACGCCAGACTTTGGCCACGATACTAGCCGCCGCAATGACCGGCGATTGTTGATCTCCCCGAATTACCGCTTTTTGGGGGATTGACAAATCTTTAATAATGTGCTTGCCATCGATCAAGCAGAGACTGGGGGAAAGGGGTAATTTCCCGATCGCTCTGCTCATTGCCAGTAGAGAAGCATGAAAAATATTCAAGCGATCGATCTCTTTCACCGTAGCATAACCGATGCGACAAACAAGATGCCGTTGTATTTGCTCGCTCAATTTTTGCCGTTTTTGGGGGCTAAGTTGCTTACTATCCTTCACCCCCAACTCCCACAGCCGTGGAAAACCAGAGGGAACAGTGACCACTACCGCCGCCACCACGGGACCAAATAAAGCCCCGCGTCCCACTTCATCGACACCAGCAATTAAGGGTTCTGCGCTCATGACTCATCGACAGTGGCGGAGGAACGACGACGCCGACGACGCAGCACCCCAGTTTCAGCCTCTATTTGTGGCTCCTCTGTCACCTCGGCGCTCACCGGGGTTTCTAAAGGAATAACTTCGCTCGGAAAAACTGGAGTTTCGGGCGCAATCGGTTCGGGGGTAAAAGTCACTGACGGACTAGCTTCTTGGTTGATTTCTTGACTAACTTCGCCAGTGGTGGGACGACGACGACGGCGCACCAGGGGACGATTTTCGGCTTCCTCGCCGGTTTCCATCCCTTCGACCAGTGCGGCGGCGGTTGTATCCTCGGCCTCTGGGGTGGGAGTCAAGGATATTTCGGGAGTGGCGGCCGTTTCTGGGTTTTCCGCTTCTCTTTCCCCTGCCAATTTCACGGAAACAATCACCGATTTCGGGTCTTTAAACTCCTTATCCACCAGAATCAGGGGAGAAATGCCCATTAAAGAATAAACTTCCTGTTCTACGGGGGTCATTTCCACGGAAACCCGCTCCCGTTCGCTGACGGGGATATTTTTGCCGGCGCTGGCATCTTCTCCCCGTTTCGAGAGACGGGCGGGACGTTCTCGTTTTTCCTCAAGGCGTTGGGGTTCTGATTCTAGCTCGATTTCGTTGTTAACACCGTTAGTAGAGGCCTTTTCGCTCCGTTCCTCTTTTAGTAACAGTTCCGAGGGACGACGACGACGGCGACGGCGAGAATTATTAACCTGTTCTTGATAGTTGGGATGGAAGGAAATATCCATCTCTTGAGCGTTTTCTTCGGCCTCAAATTCGGAGAAAACTTCTAGATAGGGTTCAGCCGCCGCAACGCTAGGAGCGCTCTTATCGGGTAGAACTTTTGTATTAATCGGCGCAACGACAAGGGTTTCTTTTTCCGCACGGCTAACGGTGGCGTTTTCTAGGGCGATGGCGTTGCCTTCTCCTGGTAGATGGGCTAAATGGCCTAGTCCGCCGCAATGGTCACAGGTTTTGCCGAATAATTCATAAATGTTTTTCCCCTGACGCTTACGAGTTAATTCCACTAACCCCAATTCCGATAATTGGGCAATCTGAGGCCGGGCCTTATCGCTTTTCAGGGACTTATTAAACAATTCCAACAGTTTCAACTGGTCGCGACGGGAATCCATGTCGATGAAGTCCACCACCACCACACCGCCAATATTTCTCAAGCGCAGTTGTCGAGCGATTTCCGTGGCGGCCTCGCTATTAGTCCAGAGTACGGTTTCCCGGGCCGTGGCCGAACGGGTAAAGGAACCGGAGTTAACATCAATTACCGTTAAAGCTTCCGTCGGTTCGATGATAATGTAGCCGCCGGAGGGTAAATCCACCCGGGGTTTCAGGGCTTCGCGAATGGCGGCGTTAACCCGGAAATAGTCGAGAATTGGCTGGGTTTCCCGATGGGAGTCGATATAAACCCCTTCTAGAGCTTTGCCGCCGCCCCAGTTCGTCAATTGCTGTTTAACTCGTTTTACCGCCATCGGGTTATCCACAACAATGCGATTGACATCGGCACTGTACATATCCCGCAAAACCCTTTGAATAAAGTCATCATCGCGGTTCAGCAGGGCCGGAGCGCGGCTGCTGACGGCCATCTGTTGGATGCTCTCCCACTGTTTTTGCAAAAATTCCAAGTCCTCGATAATCGCTTCTTCCGCTTTGCCTTCGGCCTCGGTGCGTACCAGCAACCCCATCCCCGCTGGTTTGACCAAAATCCCTAAAGCTCGTAAACGGGAGCGCTCGTCTTCACTGCGGATGCGACGGGAAAGATTCACCCCGCGGCCATTGGGCATCAATACCAGATAACGACCGGGGAGAGTGACATTTCCCGTTAGTCGCGGTCCTTTATTGCCGGTGGGTTCTTTCATTACCTGCACCAGCACTTTTTGCTGGGGGGCCAGTAATTCGGTGATAGCACCGGCGGTTTTTTTCAGTCTTAAGGGACCCAGGTCGGTGACATGAATAAAGCCATTGCGTTCCGCATCGCCAATATTGACGAAGGCTGCATCTATCCCGGGGATGACATTTTCTACTAATCCTAGATAGATGTCGGCCACCTGCTGATTACCTGTGGCCACCACTAATTCCTGAATTTGATCTTCCCAAAAAACAGCCGCTATATGGTGTTGTTCGGCTATGATTATTTGTTTTGGCATTCAATTTCCTCAATCTTTCGGTTTCAAAAGCGACGGACTATGGGCTATTTGTCTATGCTTTGAGGCTACTTCTGGAAATCTGGTCTTGTTAAGAAAGTTCTAAGAAGATGAGTCCGCATCGTTAAAGCCTCATCTTGATATTCATCTGCCTCTCAGACGTGGAAACTGAGTCTTGGTGTCAGTTGTTAAGTCTGAAAGGTAACTGCTGGCCTGACCCACAATTAGGTAAGCACAGCCAAGAGACGAGATTTTCAATTAATCCCTGAGTCTTGCTCGATAACAGCATTTTTTATCCGTTTCCGCCAGTTCTGTCTATCAGAATCTAGGAAAAAAGGAGTTTTTGAGTTACTCCCCTCGGCAACAGGTTTCTGTGGACGGGAAAAATAGCGCACTTTTCGATTTTCCAAAAACCACGATTCTTTTAAGAAATGCTTTAATCGAGTCTTATAGACGACTATAACTCACTCGGTCACTCTCTGACAAGATGATAATCGGGGAAAAACGATCGATTAACAGTTGACTGGAGATACTGACCATAAAGCACTAAATAATTAGTCATAATCTAGTATGGCCTGCACCCATTTGGGCGGACGAGAAATCGGATTACCGAGGCGATCGAGAACTAATAACGCCACTAAATGCACGGCAAATAAGTATAATAAACTATTGACAAGTATGCCCACAACTGCCATTGATTGCACTTGCAGCAGCGTCGGTTTAGCGAGAATCCCTAACTGGGTGAAAATCCAATCAATAAAATTAGTCGCTTGGGTAATCACATATAACCAGAGATTTTCGCCTAAAAGAATTGAAAACAGCCAAAAACGAAAGAATAAACCAAAAGCGCCCAACAGTCCCCCAGTCAAGATAGAAAATTCCCAGCGCGCACCCCGGCGCCAACATAGCCCCAATTGTACCCCCATCAGGCCGTGGGGAATCAAAAAGACAATACTGCGAGTCGGTCCCATTAACACCGACAAAAGTAAACTAGAAACTAATGCTGTCATCCAAGCACAACGAGCGCCCCAACGTAAATAGGCTAAAGCGATAGGAATCGGGAAGAAAACCCTTAATAACGGTCCGAGGGGAAAATAATAATCAATTAACCAGATTAAACTGGTAGCACTGGCCAAAAAAGCCGTCTCCACCGTGATCAGGGTAGAGATAGACTTGAGGGGAGATGGTTGGATAGGTTTAGTAGTGGGTTTATCTAGGGGTTTCCCTTCCTCCCCCAGATCTACCCAATTGGTTTCATCTATTGTCTCTTCTGAGGATTGAGCGGGAGAATTAGCGTTAGAATCATTCATTCTATCATTTATCCGGTGGTCGGGACGGGTTGGCCAGCTATTCTTAGCTTAGACTGGCGACTCCCAGTCAGGCAAGAGGCAGAAAATACTAAGCTGTTTACTATCTAAATGGGAGAGGGGTAGGGGAATTACAGGAAAATAGGCATATTTTCACGGAAAAAAACTGGCTTTAAATCCCTTCTAAATCGGATCCTAACTCGCGTAAACGAGATTTTAACTGTTCTATTTGTTGTAAAGCTAAAACCTTCTCTTGACGTTCCTGTTTAGCCACTTCTGCGGGGGTAGGAATTAATTCCCCCTCCCTATTAAAATAGCGTAATTGTTGTTGATAAATACCCAGAAATAAGCCTAAGCGATCGCTCCATAACCAACCTCTGTCTGTCGGTTCAATTGCTTGATATTGCCCTTCCATTAGCCTAAATCCTTGGAATTCTAAGGTTTCAGGATCGAACCAAAAATAATCGGGAGTGCGAAAAATATCTTGATAAATTTGTTTTTTTTGGCCGCGATCTACTTTGGTGATACTAGGAGAGAGAATTTCCACGATAACATCGGGATATTTTCCTCCTTCTCCCCAAACTACCCAACTTTTTCGATCTAAGCGTCTTTCTGTTCCCAAAACGACAAAAAAATCTGGCCCGCGAAAATCCTCAGATTTTTTCTGATTAGGACTATAATAAATGCTCAAATTAGCGGCAGCAAAATAATCATTGCGATCTTGCCATAACCATTCTAAACATTGAAGTAAAATCAGAATTTGTTGTAAATGAGTGTAGCTTTCCAAGGGGGGTTCCTCACTCCAGATATCCCTGGGGGGAAATTTTACCTCATCCGCACAGAACTCGTTATTGTCGATGATGGGAAAAGTGGTCATCTTTTTTGAGGTTGGGTGTCGGTCGTCTCATTATATCAAAAAAGGTGGGCTTATAGCCCACCAGAAAAGTAATTAAAAAACCTCAACGATAATTAGGATTTTGGATATCTCTAAGACGCGCTTCGGGACGTTTAAATCTGTCCATTTGTGCCTCAAAGAATTGACGATTTTTCAGTAAATGTTTGGGATTAGGATCGTCGAGGGGATAGAGTAAAGCAGTGCGTAGAGCTTGAATAACTGCCGAAGTTACATTATACATCGATCGCTGGAAAGTAATACCCAATTGAATCAAAATATCATCTTCCCCCCGGCATTGTTGCTGATAGTAATCAATCAGATATTGGGGTAAAAAATGATACATATCATCCATTAACAACGTCGGAGGAATTCCCGCAGTACCCACAGGGAAAACATCCGCGTAAAGAATACCATAGTGAAAGTCTTTTTGTTGGTCAGGAACCTGTTTTGCTTGGGCATTATAGGACTTTGTACCCCGGAAGGGAGCAGTACGATAAAAGACCGCTTCTACATAGGGTAAGGCCGCTTCATAAAGCCAAGTAAAAGCCTTTGATTTGGGGATAATTTCGTAGCATTGACCATCAATATAAACGTGATGATAAATTGGCCGGCCAGCGATGGCAAAAATGCCATTAACGAGGAAATTCATGGCATCGGGAACACCTTTAAACCCGCCTTCATCGTAGATATCAGACATCTCGAAAAATACCGGGGCCATCACTTCCCAGAATAGTCCTAAATTAGAGTAATAGGACATCATCCGCACCTGTTCTAAGAACATATCGGGGAACAGGTCATAAAGTTTCATCATCACGGGGTTTTTCTTGAAATAGGCCTTAATAGCGCGGTCGGCATTTTGGCGATATTCTTCTGAATCAAGATAGGCATCAAATAAACCCCAACCCATATCACGGCCATGCCATAACATGGCTTGCATACAGGCTTCGGCAAATTCCATATTAATGCGATCATGCCAAAGATGATGGATTAATCTGGGCATTTTTCGGGTTTTACCTTTATCCATAAATTCTAACAATTCAGGGTGAGCAGAACCCGTGCCGCGCCAGATGCGTAAATCGGCATTATCGCCAGAGTAATGATTTTGTAGGTCTAGGTATTCTTGGGGCAGAAAATATTTAAAAAAGGGCAAAGGATCGAGGAAAACTCGTTCGGCAATATAGAGCAGATCTCGCCAATAAAAATCCATCGGTACAGCATAAGCTTTATAAATGCCGATAATTTGCATCAGGTTTTCGGGAGTATCCGGCAACATGGATCCACCCGCTTCTAAACGGTGGATAATGTCGGCGAATTCATGAGTAGAAGGGGGAATTTTGGCAGTGGGTTTAACAGGAGTTTGTACCATGATTTGTGCTGGTTAGCTTAAGAAACTTGTTGAGTCAATATTCGGGGTTTAATCTTTTTTTCCTGCCCAAGGTGGCCGTCCAAATTGGGGACGAATTTGCATAACTTGACCGTTGGGACGAGTAATCGAAAAAGCATCAAATTCTCCCTCGTCATACTCTCCGACCACGGTGAGATATTCTCCCACTGATACGTTAATTTCTTGCCACCAGCGCGGTCCTGCATCGACAATTACTTGACCAGTGTGATCAGCTAAAATAAAGTCGTTACCAACCACACTTTTTACCTGTCCAGATATGGTAATTGTTCTTGTATCTCTTAGGCTGCTGATCGCTGTTTGGGCGACAACTAAGGGAGATAAAGTGATAATTCCTGTGGTTAGCAAACTAAAGGAAATCAGTGAGATTAATTTCATCAGTTTTCTCCAAGATTAAGTAATTAGGAAAAAATATTCTCAACTGGCAGATAAATATTTACCCCGATTTAACCAGTTGGTTTTTGAGGACTTTTGCGGAGATTTTTTGAGGACAAAACTAGGTTTTGCTTGTCCCGATAAGCTGGCAACCATCGAGTTAGTGGTGGGTTCAATCCAACGGACTAAATAATTGGGTTGAATACCTAAAAAGACGATTAATACCATTAGGACAAAAGCGGGAATAGTTTCCGATTTCAAGACTTTGGGATAGTAGGCAAGTTTATTATCCAATTTACCAAAACAGGTGCGATTAAGCAGGATAACAAAGTAAACCGCCGTTAAACCGGAAGCGATGATGCAGAAAACCGTCTGAATGGGAAAACGGGAAAAACTACCCTGAAAAACGATAAATTCCGCCACAAATCCCACTAATCCGGGGATACCAGCGCTGGCCATACCGGCGAGAATTAACAGAGCGCTAACTAGGGGTAAACCGCGAATTGGGTTCATTAAACCGTTTAAAACGTCTAAATCTCTGGTTCCGGCTTTGCGTTCGACAATGCCCACCAGATAGAATAAGAGGGCGAGAATGAGACCGTGGCTAATCATTTGCGCGACGGCACCAAGGACGCTTAAACCCGTGCCGGCGGCGGCTGCTACCAGTATATAGCCCATGTGACCGATCGAACTGTAGGCCACCATGCGTTTAATGTCTTTTTGGGCAATAGCGCTCAAAGCTCCGTAAATAACGCTAGTAACGCCGATAATTGCCAGTCCGGAGGCGATTAAAGACCAAGTTTCCGGGAATAATTGCAGACCAAAGCGAACTAAGCCATAAGTACCGAGTTTAGCGAGGATACCACCTAATAAAATTGCTGTAGCGGGGGAAGCTTCCGTATAGGCATCCGGTAGCCAAGTATGGAGAGGTACGAGGGGGATTTTGATGCCAAATCCCACTAACAGCAGAGTTAAGAGCAGTAATTGGGTTTTTTGGGAGAAATCGGCGGTGGAGAGGGAGGAATAGTCAAAAGTGCCACCATTGAGGAAACCTATGCCTAAAAATGCCGCTAGGACTAATAACCCAGAGACAGCAGTGTAGAGAAGGAATTTAATCGAAGCATAGCCACGTTTTTCGCCTCCCCAGATAGCAATCATCAGATAAAAGGGGATTAATTCTAGTTCATAGAAAACGATGAACAGCAGCAGGTTTTTGGCCATTAATGCCCCAGAAACCCCAGCGTTAATCAGGAGTATTAGGATGTAATAAAGTCGGGGACGCTCTAGTTTTTCTTCGGTACTATAGATAGCTATTCCTGTCAAGAAACAGTTTAAAATAATTAACGGTAAGGACAAACCATCGACTCCGAGGTTATAACTTAAACCGATTGGTTTTGCCCATTCGCGGTATTCAGAAAATTGAAAGCCACTGCTGGTTAAGTTATATTGAGTCAGCAGATATAAAGACCAAAGAAGGACGGCAGCAACAAAAAAGAGAGTTATTTGACGTAATTTTGCTGGCGCAAATTTATCGGGGAAAAGACCGACAATAATTGCTCCAATTATTGGCAACCAAAGCAGGGTACTGAGCATATTGGGATCGATCAAATTTATAATGACTGGAATGAGAAAACGATTAGCCAACCAACACGATGACTAATCGGGAATTGACTAGATTAAACTCACTTTGCCAGTATCGAGATCATAGTAAGCACCGACAACTTTTAATTGTTTGCCGTCCACTAATTCACCGATAACTGGGGATTTGCCTAATTTCTCTACTTGATAGTTAACATTGGATTTAATTGCTCGCTCAAGTTTGTTAGAACCGGGTTGTTTTTCTGCCCGATCAACTCCCACTTGTAGGCCATCGATTAAACGACCGATTTGTCCAGGAAAACGACCCCCTTCAATGGTGGCTTTTACCGCTCCACAACGGGAATGGCCAAGGACAACAATTACCTTAGCTCCTAACACCAACGTGCCGAATTCTAGACTACCAATTTCTTCGGAAGTGGCTAAATTTCCCGCAACCCGACAAACAAATAGGTCTCCTAATCCTTGATCAAAAACGATTTCTGCCGGTACGCGAGAATCGGCACAGCCCAAAATTGCCGCAAAAGGGGCTTGACTTTCGGCCACTTCTGTGAGTCGAGCTTGATCGCGATTAGGACTTTTTTGTCTTCGTTCCCAGAAACGTTGATTGCCTTCCATGAGCATAGTTAAAGCTTGGTCGGGGTTCAATCCCTTATTTTGAGCAGTTAGCCATGGCTCGGAATTAACAGCAGTTTGGGCGTTAGTTTGGGACAGTTGCGAGCCTAAAATAGTAGCGGCCAGACCAGTTCCCAAAAAACTACCCCCATAACGGATTAATTGGCGACGAGAGGTATTGAACATCGGTAGTTGTTTCCATTAATCAGGACAAATTCTATTGTCAGGGCCGGGGATGCTAAAGAAAAGCCTAAGTTATCAAATCTTTAACTGAAAACTAGAGAAATTTGTGATAGTAGGGGCCAGCAGATGATAATACCAATCAAAGCCACCCCCAAAATAATCGACAGAAAGTAAAATTGGGTCTGTCCCGAGACGTTATATTTCAAACTCTGACCACCAAAAACCGTGGCTAATCCCACCAGATTAACTATCCCATCCACCAGAAAGGTATCGATCCAGTTAATAATTTGCGAGATTAATCCGACGACAAAAACGATGGTAACTTTATACAATTGGGCTGTATAAAGGTCGTTGGCAAAGAAATCTTGAAGGGCTTTCGGTTGAAAAACGATCGGTTTGGAGATATTTTCATTCAGATAAATATATGCTGCCGGAATTACGCCCCCAGCAGTGGAAAGCACCAAGAGAAAAGCCACTCCCAGATTTAAGTTACTTGGTAATAAATGCCATTGCGTTAATAAAATCGGCACGTGAATGGCGAAACCCATGGTCACAGTCATGGGGATAACTAAGGGCCAAAGAGCTTCCGGAGAGCGCAGGGTCATTGGTTTGATTTTACCGCCAAAGAAAACGCAAAATTCTCTAGTGACACTAAAGGCAGTTAAGGCATTGACCAACAATAGCACTAATAACAGTAAACCACTGACTTGCGAGAGGCGATCGCCCATGCGTGCTAATGCCCAAAAACCACCAAAGGGAGGCAGTGCGACTAAACTAGCGGCACCGACGAGATAACAAATACCAGAAACGGGACGACGGGACCATAAACCCCCGTATTGGCTTAAATCTTGGCTGATATTATTCCAAATGATGTTACCCACCACCATGACTAACAGGGACATAGCGATCGCATAAGTGAAGAGTAACACTAAAGCGGTTTCCGTTTGTCCGGTGGCCACAGCGATAAAAATCAGTCCCATGTAGGCACTGACGGAATAGGAAAGGGAGCGCTTGACATCGATCTGGGCGATCGCAATTAACCCCGCACCGATGGCAGTAACAGAGCCAACAATGATCATTACTTGTAAGGTTAAGGGCGATAATTGTAGCACCGGCTCTAATTTCACCAATAACCAAGCGCCAGTGGAAACGACGACGGTATTCCGCATAATTGTCGCGGGCATCGGTCCTTCCATGGCCTCATCTAGCCATAAATGCAGGGGAAATTGAGCGCATTTGCCCATCGGACCGGCAATCAGGGCTAAACAGAGTAAATTAGCCACATTGGGGTTTAAATTGGCTGTAGCCGCCCATTCTGCTAATTCGTCAAAGTTCCAAGTTCCCGCCAAGGGTAAAAGGGCCACCACTCCCATCAACAGGATTAAATCGCCAATCCGTTTGGTTAGGAAAGCATCCCGCGCCCCCGTCACCACCAGAGATTGATTGAACCAGAAACCAATTAGCAGATAAGTGCCGAGGGTGAGAACTTCTAGCACACAATAGCTGAAAAATAGCGAATTACAGATAACGAGGGCGCACATACCCCCTTCAAAGAGAGCGACGAGAGAATAAAACCTTGCCCAACCCCAATCCATTTCTAGATAGCCGATCGCATATACCTGAGCGGCGAGGTTTAAGCCAGTAATTAGCAGTAAAGCCCCGATATTAACAGCCGAAATCTGCACATCTAAAGATATGCTTAAATCTGCGGCATTTAGCCAATTAAATGCTATTGATTGCGGCGGACGACCCCAAACGGCGATTAAAGCAAAAAGGCTATGGAAAAAAGCCAAGAAAGTCATGATCAAATTCAGATAACCAGCCGGTCGCGGGCCAGTTTGCCGGATAATGCCGGGAGACCAGGGTAGAGCGAGAAGTGCGCCCGCAAGGGCATAAAGAGGTACCAACCAGATAGTCTGGCTGAAGGACTCGAACATATAACCACCTCAAGAAGAAAAATGATCCTGAATTAAAGTTTAAGGTTTAATGGCTCACTAATAGGCTGTGGCCATTTTTTAACGGGGCATGAATGGGGATGGTTTGACTAGCTTCCAGCAGGTATTTTAAAAAAGCATCGGCAATCACGGAAAGTTGTTTTCCGGCCAGGTAACAAACGTACCAATTGCGCTGAATCGGAAACTGTTCCACATCGAGGATGGCTAATTCTCCGTTTTCCCCTTCCGAGATGAGAGTGTGCTTAGATAGTACCGATAGTCCCAAACCGCCAGAAATAGCCTGTTTAATCGCCTCGTTACTGCCTAATTCCAAGCGCACCTTAACTTTAATATCGTGGAGATTAAATAATTTTTGTACCGCTTGGCGGGTTCCAGATCCCGATTCGCGCATAATAAAAGGTTGATGGTTGAGGCACTCAAGGGGGAGATTTTTCTGGCCCACCAATGGATGATCCCGTCGCGCCACCACCACTAGGGGATTTTCCAGAAAAGACTGAGAACAAAGTTCCACTTCTTCCGGCGGTTGACTGAGAATATAGAGGTCATCCTCGTTGTTTAACATTCGCTCTTGCAGTTTCTGGTGATTAGTCACCTGTAGAGCGATGTCAATACCGGGATACTGTTGACAGAATGCCCCCAATAATCGCGGTACAAAGTATTTAGCGGTGGTAATTACGGCTAAAGTCAGTTTTCCCTGTCTAGTTCCCTTAATATCGGCCACTTTCATCTGAAAGTTGTCCAATTTATCAAAAATCTCTTGACAGGTGAACAGTAATTCCTGACCCGCTTCGGTTAAAAATAAACGTTTGCCAATTTGCTCGAATAGCGGTAAACCCACGGCTTTTGTGAGTTGTTTGACTTGGGTTGAGACGGTGGGTTGAGTGATAAATAACTCCTCGGCCGCCTTGGTGAAGCTACTGTGTCGAGCGGTAGCCTCAAAAACCCTTAACTGGTGCAGGGTTGCCTGTATCAAGTTCCTATGCCCTCCTCAATAACAACTATTTGTCACCATCAATCCTAACGTTTTTATAGATTCCAGTCAATTAACTTTTTGATAAATATAGACTCTAATAGATATAACCGCCGCTTAAGACCTTTAGTCAGCCGTCAGCCTTGAATCAGTTATCAGTCATCAGTTGTAGCGGTTTTCAGTCTAATAAGGTATAGTGAATCCCTTGATAGATAGGCGTTTTAGCGTTTCAATCGGGACTCACTTCTGTGAAAACCGCTATATCAGTTATCAGATGTGAGTTTTCGGTTCACTGATTACTGTTTACTGTTCACTGAAAAAGCTCCCCTCTCCCCTACTCCCCCATTACCCCATCTCCCCAATTCATAATTCAGGCTCTTCGGGACTTGGTATGGTTCGATAGGGGGGCATAAATCGACTCAATCCTTATCTGGCAAGGGATTTAATTGATTAGTTCGCTCCAGATAGCAAACAATTGACAAAAATTGCGGCAATGTCTGTCTCTATAAAGGTTTCATTCCTTATAACCCCGTCCATTGCATAAAACAAACCGAAGAACCATAATTCATAATTCATAATTCATAATTCATAATTATCTTGCTACAATCAGAAAACAACCATCTATTAAAAATAAAAGACAATGGTTAGTTATCTTGATATTGACGACGATCTTCTTTTCCCAGATAGTGATGGTCAAGCGATGGCAGATAATACCGAACAATATGAGTGGATTGTCAAAATTAAGGAGAATTTAGAGATTATCTTCGCCGATGATCCTACGGTGTTTATTGCCGGAGATTTACTTTGGTATCCTCTGCGTTCTACTTTGGTTTCACCAGTTGCTCCCGATGTGATGGTAGCTTTTGGCCGTCCCAAAGGACGAAGGGGTTCCTATCGTCAATGGCAGGAAGAAAATATCGCTCCTCAAGTGGTTTTTGAAATTCTATCATCGAAGAATACAAAAGCAGAAATGAGTCGAAAATTAGAGTTTTATGACACATATAGTGTAGAAGAATACTATTTATATAACCCGATGCGCTGCCGTTTACAAGGTTGGCAAAGACAGGGAGAAAATTTAAGAGAAATTATCCCCATAAATGACTGGATAAGTCCCCGTCTAGGAGTGCGTTTTATCTGGGATAAATCTAGTTTAGAATTGTATCGTCCTGATGGAGAGAAATTTTTAACAACTGTTGAGTTAGAGTCTCAAATGCGTCAAGAAAAGAAACGTGCCGATCAAGAAAAGAAACGCGCTGATCAAGAAAAGAAACGCGCCGATAAGGAAAAGAAACGTGCGGATCGACTAGCGGAACGCTTAGAGGCGTTAGGATTAACCTTAGAAGAAGAATAATACCATGCCATTACTTTGGAAAAATGCTATTTAGATTAAGTTTTTTTAGTAAGTTATCAGTAATCAGTTCACTGTTTACTGTTTACTGATAGCTAAAAAAGTCTTTAAACTTCTAATAAATTTTCTAGGCGATCGAGAACTATATCGGTGATACACTTAATCCGGTATAAACAGGCTTTAGTATCTGTGGAATTGAAAGTGCCATTTTCCCAATATTTGTTACTACCAGCACCACCCCCACAAACCCCAAAATAATCGCATTTTTGCCGACATAAATCGACTCCACCGCGCATATCAGCGTAAATTTTTTGAAATTTCTCAGTTTCACAGATAGATTCTAGGGAATCGGTCAAAACATTACCAAAGATAAAATCACCGTAGGTTTGGGTTTTAATCGATAATAATTCTGGATCAAAGGTGGAAAAATTACCTTGATTATCAAAATTGACAATCATAAAAGGTCGATTCATATCGGTATTTTCTAAGCGTTCATCGGCATAAATCAAACTACAGATCGATTCAAATTCTCGCAGCCTAAATTCTCCTTGTTTGACCGTGACTAACTCCCAAAATCTGGCGATAAACTGGCGATAACGTTGTTCAATACCTAATTTATCTAAAGAAGATTGTGAATGAATACCCTCGGTTTCTTCCATATTAAAAGCCACATCAGTAAGACCATGATCCCAAAAAAAGTTAAAAATTTCGTCGGGATAGTCGAGAGAATCTTCTGTTAAAACAGCGATGATACTGACATCAATTTCATGTTTCTGCAAGAAAGAAATCC
This sequence comes from Microcystis aeruginosa Ma_MB_S_20031200_S102, assembly GCA_007095845.1. Lineage (GTDB taxonomy): Bacteria > Cyanobacteriota > Cyanobacteriia > Cyanobacteriales > Microcystaceae > Microcystis > Microcystis aeruginosa_D. The sequence continues at coordinate 21,116 of SFBI01000093.1, read as the reverse complement.
CCCGCATCGTAGCAGCATGACTGCCGGTTCCCTTGCGGTTTTGCCGGTGGATATCATGAATAAAAGCCGGTCCATCAAGACTGACTCCCACATAAACATCATGCTTTTTAAATAATTCACACCAAGCATCGTTAATATAAGTGGCGTTAGTTTGTACCGAATGACGAAAACAGTAACCCTGCTGATTATATTTCTCGCTAACCTCTGCAATTTTAGTAAAAGCACTTTCATAAAAACTGATGGGAACTGCTAAGGGTTCGCCTGCGTGCCAGCAAATGGTAAAATTATCTTGGAGAAAACGACTACTAAAAACCCTCTGAAAAATCGGCTCGATTAAATCTAAGGATAGGGTATTTTTTAAATGGCGATCGGGTAAATAACAGTAATCACAATTAAGATTACAAAAAGAGGTCGGCTGCACGACTACTAAGGTAATTGGACCACAATCCGACCAATCTATATTTATGGGTTTTTTCATGATTCTACTTTGAAAATTCTCACTTAAGTATGATAACCGATAACTGATTCCGGGAAGTCTATAGGGTGCATCTCACATTTGCAAAAATACCGACAATCAGCAATTATCAGTGACCCTTAAATTATTACAGATATATCAGCTGCTGCCTGTAAGCATCCCACCGAAAAACTAATGCGCGGGGGGTTTGGGGGCGGCACTTCGACACATTTCGACAGGCTCAATGTAAAGGCTCAGTGACCGCGCCACGCCCCCAACGGGGGGTTTGGGGGGTAGAACCCCCAAAGGCTTGGATTGAGTGGTAAAATCGGAAGTAATGACCAATTTTAGAAGATAGTTTCCCTTTAAAAATCCCAACTCAGTAGATTTACAAAAATGAGATACACCCAGTCTATCTTAATTCTACCTATACTATTTCCTATTCCCTCAATAATAAATAATATAATTGACCCGGAGTATTAATTAAACCGGCCCGCTCGCCAGCATTTTTTCCTGTTCCCATAAAAATATCTACCCTCCCAGCACCTTTAATCGCGCTACCAGTATCTTGATCGAGAACATAGCGACTCACTAATTTTTTATTAAGATTTTCCTGGGGAATTTCTGTCTCAATTACCGCTAAAGCACCGGGGGGAAAAATACTTTTATCTGTAGCGATCGATCTTTCTGGTAAAACCGGAACTCCAATACTACCAGTGGGAGGCGCACCGTGGGTTTCTCGAAAGAAAATAAACCGATTATTGCGGGGAATATAATTCTTTAATTGCTCAGGATTATTTCTGAGAAAATCCAAAACCATTGGTAAGGTTAAACCCTCAGCAGGAAAAATACCATCAGCAATCATTTCTTTTCCCAGACTTGTGTAGGGATGCTCGGTATTGCCATCAAAACCAATGCTCATAATTTGACCATTAGGTAAACGTAATTTCGCCGAACCTTGCACATGAACTAAATAAGCTTCTAAGCGATCTTTTAACCAGACTAACTCGTATCCCGCTAGACGGCTATTTTCCCCTAGTAAACCATCTTTTCCCTCTAATTCTACCCTAGCTGGATGGGGTTTAGACCAGCGAGAAAAGTTAGCAGGTTGGCGATAGAGAGGATATTTATACTCGGCATTTTTTTGCCGACTTGCTTGATAAATTGGCTCAAAATAACCAGTAAACTTAACATTTCCCTGACTATCATTACCTAAAGAACGATACCAAATAAATTCTTTTTTGACTGCATTTTGTAGAGCTGCGGGAGTGGGAGAATTCTGCACTAATTGACGAAACCGTACCAAGGAACGCTGCACTCGCTGACGAGTTATTTCTGGAATAGGATAATTTTGATAGGCGCGGATTGCTGCCGAGCTATTCAGATAACGTAAACTATGATCGATCGCTTGTAGTAGGTTTTTTTTGTCCGTTAGCAGTCGTTCATCGTATCCCGTAGATGTTGCCAATTGTGAGATTTCAAGGCGTTCTAGGGGCAAATTTGCGGGGGTGAGGGCAATTAATCCCAAGCTGAGGGGGATAAGTGTCAAAAGGTGTTTCATGGTGATAGGAGTGGGCAGCTATTGACGCGATTAACGATGGAGAAGGTTAAATGAGAAAAGTTGTTTCTTGTTTATATTCTTAGGATAGTTGTTGTCGATAAATCTTAATTTGTTCCAAGCGAGGACCTACCTTAGAAATGATGGTAAATTCTAAATTTTGGTAATACAATTGTTCTCCCACCCTCGGTATTTTTTGCCAATGATGGAGGATAAAACCAGCTAGGGTTTGGTATTCATCGGCCAACGGTAAGCTTAAATTTAATGCTTTGTTCACATCCTCTAAATTCATTTGTGCTTGTACGAGAAAAGTTGATTCATCGAGGATTTGATATTCCACTGTTTCCGATTCATCCCTAGGGGAAAAAGTTCCTAGAATCTCGCCGATTAAATCTTTTAGGGTTAATAAACCTGCTGTTCTGCCAAATTCATCCACAATGATAACCATCTTTAAGGATGATTCCCGCATCACTCTTAGTAATTCATTTAAAGGGGTAGTTTCGGGGAAAAAACGCACAGGTTTCAACCAAGTTTTAATCGGGGTTGTTAAATTTAACTGACCTTCGGCAAGGGGTAGAGCTAAATCTTTAAAATCGATCAGACCACGGATATCATCACCGGAATCTCCTGCCACAGGATAACAAGAATAGCCGCTGTTAACTACTTGGAGCAGTAATTCCTGAAAAGTTGTGGTCGAGGAAATAGCTATTAAACGGTTATGGGGAACCATGATTTCCGCAGCAGTGATTTCGCCAAACTGGAAAACATTATTTAAGATTTTCCTTTCCGCTGCTTCTAATCCCGTTAATTCCCCTTCCATGCTGATAATTAATTGTAATTCCTCGCAAGTTACCCGACTAGAACGCTGTAGATCCACTTCGGGAATACGGGTTAAAACCAATAAAAAACGAGTTGATTGGTTGAGAATACCGATAAAAGGCTTAAAAATCCGGGAAATAACGCCAATAGGTGCTGCTAATAACCGCGCCATCGGTTCAGCATAAATTAAAGCTAGGGATTTGGGATAAAGTTCCCCAAAAACTATCTGGAGATAGGCAACAATTAAAAAAGCTAGACAAAGAGAGAACCCATGGGAGAGAAGATTTTGCCAGTTTAAAGAAAAGGGTAAAAAACTTAGTAATTTCCTCACAAAAACGGTCATGGTACTCTCGCCGATCCAACCTAAAGCTAAACTAGAAAGGGTGATACCTAATTGGGTAGTGGAAAGTAAGCGATCGAGACTTCTTTGTAGAGATTGGACCGTCTGCGCTGGCACATCTCCCGCAGCCACTAGCTGACTGATGCGGGTACGACGGACCGACACAAGCGAAAATTCCGCCGCTACGAAAAAAGCATTGAGGACGATTAGTAAAAAGACTAAAATTAAACGAGTCAATAAATCCTGATTATCCATAGCGAAAAGGCAAAATTAGCCTTTTTTAAAGCCTATCCTTTGGTTTCGTTCTTTGATTGCGGTTTGTTTTTCTGTTGTTGCATATAAACTCTCACTCTTTTAATTACTTCTTCTTCTTTCACGGGGATAAAAGTTTGATTGCGTCCATAACTGGTGCGATCGTTGGTAAACTTTTTAGCGGGGTTGATATCCGGTTGACTGACTCCCTTCAGGGAAGCGATTCCCAATTGATAGGCTACCCAACCGCTACCGAAACCGGCGGCTAACATGGCTACCATCAAAAGGAGTCCTAACTGCAAGGAGGTACTGATTGAAAATTTTTTCATCTTGGTGGGGCTGAATTTTCACGTTCGGAGTAACTACCGATCTATAATGAGTTAATAGTATAACCCAGGGTTGGCCGAGCGGTTGAGGCAACGAACTCATAATTCGTGCTAGGCAGGTTCAACTCCTGCACCCTGGATAGTTTTGATCAATTCAGGCGATCAACTTTGATTGCACTAGAGCAAGCTAATCTTGTCCTTAACTAAAAATTAGCCCCCCACGCACCATTTGATTAAAATTGCAAGTTCCATAACTTGTCGAGCAGTATTTAGCCCGTGATTAGCAATAATGTCGATTCTAAACGCTATTCTTGGGGAAATGGATGCGAATCACTGGTAAACTTACCACATCTGTGCAGCGGCAAATTAGCTATATAGTCCCATGATCTAGCTTTTTCAGGGCGCTGAGAGCATGGAGACGGACGATTGCTTCTCCATCGGCTGCTAAAGTCAGCAAAATACTTTTATTATCCCGCTCTAATTCTCCTAAAGCGATCGCTAGAGACTGTTTAACTCCCGTATCAGTGAAGAGCGCCGGACGGGAGTGGTAAAAATTACTGAGAATTTCCCCTGCTTGTTGGCGTAATTTCTGGGAGGGTTGCCGGCCGAGAATAGCAATAATTTCCCGACAAATCAAGATATTTTCGCTATATAAAGCCTTTTCTAGGTAATTTAAAGCTTCCCCATCCTCGATCCAGCCCAATGCTCGCACTACAGTTAATTTTAAACTATCGGGAGTTAAGGAAGATTGCAGCAGTGGATTTAAAGCTTTGGCTGAGGTTGCTGTGCCGATACGACCGAGAGCGATCGCCGTTTCTTGACAGATCTCGAGGTGGATATCGAATAACAGCGGTTGCAGATGGTTAACTAAATCTGCTTGGGGATAATTCGTCCCTAGGTAACTACTAGCTTTAATTGCTTCCCGTCGCACCTCGATGGCCGGATCCTGTAACGCATCGAGGATAATCGCAGTAATCTGGGGATGGTGAAAACTGCTTAAAGCTTCGATCGCCATAGACCGAATGGCGCTAGATTGATCCTTAACTACAGTTAAAAGCGGTTCGATAATTTCCGGCCGGCGAATTTGTGATAAAGCTTGTACGGCTAAAAAACGCCTGTTCGAGTCGGACAGTAATTGTTCTAAACTGGAGATCGCAGAACTGCCGATATTAGCTAAAGCAGCCGCAGCCATTTGGCTGAGTTCCTCCTCCTCCGATCTTTGCAATAATTGACTGAGAGCGAGAATACAGGCTCGATCGTCAAATTGACTGAGAATTCTCGCCAGAAACCAGCGCATTTCCCCATCTTGTTCCTCGGATTCTAACAGGGCAATTAAAGGAGCGATCGCCGATTGACCGATTTGAGGAAATAGTTTCGCTATCTCCCATCGCTGTTGAAAATCACATTTTTGTAAAGCTTCTAGGGCTAAATCGAGGATTTCATCGTTAATAATCGGTTCAATAGCGTCTTTTTGGTTTAAAAGTCGCTGTATGCTCGCGTTTACTGTCTCCCAGTCCTTTTTATTCAACGCTATCTGAGCTTTTTCTAGCAGAGCTTGCATCGTGAGAAATGGCCTCGATTTTCGTGCTACCTATCCCAAGAATGTCAGACTTTCTCGCTTTTGTCCTCTCTTCTATGCAAGAAACCGATAATAAATCTTCACATTGTGCATCGGACTTCAGTTTATCCTTAATTCTCTCGGGATAACCGAACAGAAAAGTAGATGCTAGGCTACATTTTATCTAACCAAACCAAGAGAGCCGAGTTTTTTGTCGGAAGTGAAACTGCCTCATCCAGAAAGTACCATCATAGATGATCACAAACTAACTGGTTATTCCCTAAATCTAAATCATGCCGATGGACGGCATAAAGCCCATGTTTTCAAATCGGCCTTAAACTTAGATAAGTACCTAAGCAAAATTAATTACACATCTAAGCTCTCAGCCGTCAGCCTTTTGCTGATGTGAGTAAACAGTGAACTGAAAACTCACATCTGATAACTGATAACTGATCACTGATCACTGACTTATGAGGGCGCATCAGCGATCGCACAGTAGGGACGACTATAACAAAGGGGAGTTTCCAAGTCGTGTTGTTCCAAAAATTCCCGATTACTTAAAATCTTAGCGGTTTCTCCCGCTGCTACCACCTGACCACGACTTAACACCACCGTGCGATCGCATAATTCTAAAGCCAGATCGAGATCGTGGGTGGCGATCACCTGAGTTTGGGGTAAAGTGGCTAACAGTTGTATTAATTGCCGACGGGACCGGGGATCCAGTTGGGCGCTAGGTTCATCAAAAACTAAGACCTCCGGTAACATGGCTAAAACCCCCGCAATGGCCACGCGTTTTTTTTCACCCCCCGATAGATTCTGACTGTTTCTCTTACCGTAATGCTGGGAATCCAATCCCACCGCGTGTAAAGCATGATGACAGCGATGGTTTAGATCCTCTCCCCGAATACCCTGATTGATCGGGCCAAAAGTCACATCCTCCCAGACAGTGGGCATAAATAGCTGATCGTCGGGGTTTTGGAAGACTAAACCGACAAAATTGCGGATATTTTCTAAATTCTCCGGTTTAACTTGGTAGGGACCGACGGTGACTCTACCGGTTTGCGGCGGGAGAATACCGTTAAAATGCAGTAATAAGGTGGATTTTCCCGATCCATTAGCCCCGACTAAAGCCACCTTTTCCGTAGCTTCAATGGCTAAATTAATACCCTTTAACGCTTCTGTACCGTCAGGATAGGTATAAACTAGGTTTTCAATAAAAATCGGGTTGTGGTGCATGAAAAACGAGACTTTTACCTGAGTAGATGTACCATTTGACCCCAGAGGATCAGAATTACTATACAAATTATAGCGAGATAATCGTTCAGCTTGTTTTGGGGAGCCTGTACAGAAACCAAGGAACCAGTGTAACCCCTTGATAACATGGCTTGATAAATGCGATCGCCACGTTCGTAGGTACGGATAAATAAAGATCCGATCATATGTCCCACTAGCAACCGTTGCCATCGGGGACTACTCATTAAATTGCGGGCAATTGCTGCCCTTCGCATGGAATTAAATTCAGTGATTAAAACAGCTAGATAACGGTACATAGAAGCTAAAATTGCCACCAATAAAGGGGGAGTTTTCAGGGTAACTAATGCCTGCAACAGGTCCGGAATCGGTGTGGTTAAAACCAAAATATTGACCGCACAAAGACAGAGAAAAGCTTTTAGGGCGACACTGCCTAAAACCAGCAATCCCTCGCTAGTTACCCGCAAAAATCCCCAAGACCAAAGAATTTCGCCACCCTCGCGAAAAAGAGTTCCCAATAAAACCACACCAATAAAGACAAATTCGATCGCTACTCTTTGCAAAAGTACGGGAATAGTCACCCGACTGATCAGAATTAAAATAATTAATCCTAACCCGTAAATCCCCCACGTTTCCCAGCTACCATTCGGAGTTAAAGCTGTGGCAAAAACTAACAAAAGAGTCACTAAAACCCGGGTATGGGGCGCAAGTTTCTGCCAAAAACCAAAATTTTGGCAATCATTTTCGCAAGAAAAAGTGGCAATGTGTAGCATTTATTTAGTTATCAGTGATCAGTTATTAGTTATCAGTTAGAAAGGGGATATAGGGGTTTAGGGATTTAGGGGTTTAGGGGTTTAGGGGTTTAGGGGTTTAGGGGTTTAGGAGTTTAGGGGTTTAGGAGTTTAGGGGTTTAGGGATATAGGGGTTTAGGGAAATTTCAGCCAAATGCCCCACTACCCCACTTCCCCACTTCTCGACTCCTATCTCTTTATTCCTGATTTTGGGATTTTGGAATGACTAATTTACCGATACCCCAAGCGATGCCGAAAGTGGCAAGAGTTCCCAGAAAACCGGCGAGGGGAGTGGCGATACCTTGGGGAACACCTTTGAGAGCATAACCATCAAAAATTCCGGCGAAAGGTAATTGATTACCGAGGGCGTTAGGGTCTTCTTTTTGGCTAAATTGTAAGTCTTCCGCCACTCGATCGAGTCCGTCGGGATCGGGACTGGCAAAGGGAGAAAGAAAAACGGCGATAATTAGGGATAATACCAAGCCAATCAGAAAAAAATGGCTATTTCTGCGAATATTCATCGACTTAATTGGTTTATTGACGAGAAGCTTAGGAAGGGAAAACAGAAGTATTAACGGAATGGGGCGGATCGTAGAGAAGATCGGGACGAGTTCGCCAGATATAACCGACAGCAAAAACCGTAATCACCGCTTCCCCGATACCGATGAGGATATGCCAAGATAACATGGTAAAAAGGGCGACTAAAGGCGGTACAGTGCCAGATAAAGCCAATTGCAGGGCGCAAGCTAACGCCGCCACCACCACACTTGTCCAAGCAGCCACGGCAACAGCGATCGCCATACTGCGCCAACTATTAAAACCGAGGGCTTTTCTAATCCCCAGATAGAGATAATAACCGCCAAAAGTCCCGATCAGACCCATATTGACGATATTCGCCCCTAAAACCGTTAAACCGCCATCTTGAAAAAATAAAGCTTGCACAATAAAAACCACCGCCATCACCAAAGAACCCGCCCAGGGACCGAGTAAAACCCCCGCCAGAGTCCCCCCTAACAAATGTCCGGAGGTTCCCCCCGGAATGGGAAAATTAATCATCTGGGCGGCAAAAATAAAGGCGGCACAAACTCCCATCAAAGGTACAGCCCGTTCAGCGTAGTGGCCGCGCACTTTTTTGAGAGAAAAGCCAATCAGGACAACGGCAATTATCCAAGTAAATAGACTCACCGATGGACTCAAAAAGCCGTCGGGAATATGGAGGGCAAAATAAGGGGTAAGGAGATGGTGAAACAAACCAACTACCAGAAAATTAACAGACATTAAAACTCAGTCTCCTTGGCAATTTGGGTTAAAGATTTCCAGAGAATTGCGTCGCTAGGACGGAAAAGTCCTCCCTTTTAGTAGATAACTAACCGCTTCATTCTACAATGCCCTCTCTAGGGATTTAAACCCTTTAGCTTCTTAAGAATTTCTGTTATTTTTCTGATTATCAGGGTTTAGCTATTAGCCAAAATCTGAATTATTCTCAAGCAGTCAAATTTTTAAAATTATTATTAAATCTCGAGTTTTTTGGGGTTTTTATGCTAGTCCTTAATCAGTTAGAAGAGGCTGGTGAGTACTAACCACTATTCCCTAACTAGGGTCATCATTTTAAGTAAAGTACTTCTACAACAGTAGCACTGCCTATCTTTGTGGGGATGCTATCACCCAAATCCAACTATGTCAAGCGACAGGATTTGTCAAGACTTTTTTCGGCTCTTCTAGATGAGTTTAACTTACAGAGGATCGATCAATCTTTGTGTCCTCTGTCTCTCTGTAGTTCCTTCCACTTGCTCACCAAGAAAAATGTATCTTAGAATACATTTTATCTACCAAACCCAAGAGAGCCTTTTTTCCTTATCCCCGAGATAATCTGTATGAGTCAGTATTTCTGCAGCGCTTCGGTCTCATTGTCGGCCTATACATAGTCTATCTTTGATTTCGGTCGCTGCTTCGGGATTGTCTAACATTAAATACAGCGAATTGATCACCAAACTCCCCGATTCCAAGAATTTAGCCGATAAATGACCTCTAGTCAAGGGTTACAATAGAAGACTGAAACAAAAATCTATAAAGTTGGGTTATGAGTAATCAGTACGATGCGATCGTGATTGGGTCAGGAATCGGGGGATTGGTGACAGCAACACAATTAGCGGCAAAAGGAGCAAAAGTCTTAGTTTTAGAGAGTTATCTGATTCCAGGGGGCAGCGCGGGTTATTTTGAACGAGAGGGTTATCGTTTTGATGTGGGTGCTTCGATGATTTTTGGTTTTGGCAAAAAGGGGACGACTAACCTCCTAACCAAAGCTTTGGCAGCGGTGGATATGAGCGTCGAAACCATTGCCGATCCCGTCCAGATCCACTATCATCTCCCGGATGGATTAGACCTAAAAGTTCATCGCGACTACGAACAATTTTTACAGGAATTAATTAGCCATTTTCCCGCAGAAAAAATCGGTATCCGGCGCTTTTACGATGAATGCTGGCAAGTTTTTAATTGCCTCAATAGTATGGATTTACTATCGCTGGAAGAACCCCGCTATCTGACTAGGGTTTTTTTCCAGCATCCTTTATCCTGTTTGGGATTGGTCAAGTATTTACCCCAAAATGCGGGAGATGTGGCCAGAAAATATATTAAAGACCCGAAATTATTGAAATTTATTGATATGGAGTGTTATTGTTGGTCGGTAGTACCCGCCGATCGCACTCCAATGATTAACGCGGGAATGGTTTTTAGCGATCGCCATTACGGGGGAATTAACTATCCTCGAGGGGGAGTGGGACAGATTGCTCTCAAGTTGGTCGAGGGATTGGAAAAAACTGGTGGTGAAATCCAGTATCAAGCGAGAGTGAATAAGATTATTTTAGATGCAGGACGGGCGATCGGGGTAAAATTGACCAATGGTAAGGAATATTACGCAAAAAAGATTGTTTCTAACGCCACCCGTTGGGATACCTTCGAGAAACTACTCCCCCCGGAATCTCTCCCAGGTAGCGAAAAAAAATGGCAAAAACGCTATCAAAAATCCCCCAGTTTCCTGAGTTTACATCTGGGAGTTAAGGCTGATGTCTTACCATCAGGAAGCGAATGTCACCATATTTTACTAGAAGATTGGGAAAATATGGAGGCAGAACAGGGAACTATCTTTGTTTCTATTCCTACCTTACTCGATCCCTCCCTCGCACCCCCAGACCATCATATCATTCATACCTTCACCCCTAGCTGGATTGACCAATGGCAAAAACTGCCCCCCCAAGAATATCAACAGAAAAAAGAGGCTGCTGCTAATCGTCTCATCGATCGCCTGAAAAAACTCTTTCCCAAACTAGATACAGGATTAGATTATATCGAAATTGGCACGGCCCGCACCCATCGCCGCTTTTTGAATAGAATCGATGGCAGTTACGGCCCAATACCGCGAAGAAAACTGTTAGGCTTATTAGGAATGCCCTTTAATCGCACAGCTATTCCTAATCTTTATTGTGTGGGAGATAGTACCTTCCCCGGTCAAGGATTAAACGCGGTGGCCTTTTCTGGTTTTGCTTGCAGTCATCGTCTAGCGGTAGATCTCGGTTTACCTAGTCCCAGAGATTAAAATCAGAAGTAATTCTTTCTAAGCAGCTAATCTCGTGAACCAAGAATCCCCACACCTTGAGGTAACGGCAGTATCAATCCCATGTATAGACGAGAATTACTGCAATTTATTGGCTCTCACGCTCTTTTTGGGGCTATTAATCCAGAATTTACTTGGAATTATCAAAATATTGACCATTGGGGCGAATTATCAACGAATTATCGCCTCTGCACCACGGGAAAGCAACAAACACCGATCGATCTTAGTATAGCGACTGAAAAAGATCTATACCAACCCACCTTTAATTATCGTCCTGTACCCCTAAAAATTCGCCATAACGGTCGTACAATCTTGGTTCAGACCGAAAAAGGTGGAAACATGAGTTTTCGCAGCGAAAACTGGGACTTATTACAGTTTCATTTTCATCACCCCAGCGAACATCAGATTAAAGGTCAGTCTTTCCCTCTAGAAATTCATTTAGTGCATCGAAATGGGAAGGGAAATTTAGCAGTTGTGGGCATTTTAGCCGAAATTGGGGCAAATAATCCCTATTTACAAACCATTTGGGATTATTTGCCCCAAGAACCTTCTCCTGAAATGATTATCCCCGATACTTGGGTCAATGCCGGGCTTTTACTGCCAGAAAATAGCGGTTTTTATGAATATCGGGGGTCTTTGTCCACTCCTCCCTGTAGCGAGGATGTTCTCTGGTTAGTCTGGCAAAATGCGATCAAAATTTCTCCCCAACAACTGCAACAATTGGCTGCGATTTTTCCGAGTAATGCCAGGAATATTCAACCCTTAAATGGGCGATCAATCCTATATTTTAGCTAATTTAGATAATTTTATTAACTTTTATACCAAAAATAGTAAATAACTCAGGAATGCGCTCAATAACTAAAGCTTCGGTGGCTGTCCAGTCACTTTCCTTCGTGGCTAAAACCCCAAGAACACTCAGAGGAACCTGTAGAAATAGATGACTTAAGAGAAGAGCGATCGCAGCAATTACTAAACCTAAAAGCCGCCATTGGGGGAGATAGCCGGCCACGGCAGCCGCTAGAGGGGCAAAATTATAGATTGGCCAAGCGATGAGAATTAGGAGGACGACTCCCAAAAGAGTAAGAAGACGATGGCGAGGACGTTGAAAAAGAGAGAGAATTTTTAACTGTTCGGGAGTGAGTTGACTCGGTTTCAGGGCAACCAACAAAAGACTAAAGATATCAAAAGGTTTTGTCCACTGCATCCAAAAGACTGGAATAATAGCGATCACTCCCAGAAATAACCATTCTAGCCAAAGAAAAGGCAAGGGATCGCCCACAGCTAAACCAATCCAAGCGATTTGTAAAAAGATTGGCAAAGCCGCTAACCCTGCCAGATGAATCCACAAAAAAGGTTCTGATTTCATAGAGAGAATTATGAATTATAAATTATGAATTATGAATTATGAATTATAACTGATAACTGATAACTGGTAACTGATAACTGATAACTGATAACTGATAACTGACTCCCGACGGTTCAAGTCTAATTAACTGGATAAAGTGCGACGTTTCATGACCATTTCGTAGGCTTCGATAATATCGCCTTCTTTCCAGTCATTGAATTTAGAAATACCGACACCGCACTCGAAACCGGTGGCCACTTCCCGGGCATCTTCCTTCATCCGTTTGAGGGAATCAAGAACCCCCTGATAAACAATTTCCTTGCCGCGACGCACGCGCAGGAAGCGATTCCGCACCAGTTTACCAGATTGGACATAACAACCCGCCACGGCCCCACGACCGACGGTGAAGACGGCCCGCACTTCGGCAAAACCGAGGTGTTCTTCCACTTCTTCGGGGTCGAGAAGACCTTCCATCGCCCCTTGAATATCATCGAGAAGCTTGTAGATGATATTGTAATCACGGATATCGACTCCTTCCCGATCGGCGGATGCGCGCGCACCACTGGCAAGGGTGGTATTAAAGCCCACCACTACCGCACCACTAGCGGCGGCCAGATCCACATCGGTTTCGGTGATTTCCCCCGGAGAGGCGAGGAGAACCCGAATCTGCACTTCGTTTTGGGGTAACTGTTTGAGCGCTCCGAGGATGGCCTCAACGGAACCTTGCACATCTGCCTTGAGGATGAGATTAAGTTCCTTGAGTTGTCCTTCTTGAGCTTGGATAGAGAGGGTGCTAAGGCTAACGCGACGGGAGGAGAGGGCCTGTTGTAAACGGGTGTTGCGTTGTTCGATCGCCCGTTGATCGGCAATTGATCGGGCCTCTTTTTCACTTTCATAGACATCGAACTCATCGCCGGCGGCCGGAACATCGCTAAGACCGAGGATTTCCACGGCGAAGGAGGGGGTGGCCGCTTCGACTTTTTGGCCGCGGTCATCGATCATCGCCCGAATTTTACCAAAAACGGAACCAGCGACGATGCTATCACCGACGCGGAGAGTACCATTCTGGACGAGTAGGGTAGCCACGGGACCTTTGGTGCGATCGAGGTTAGCTTCGATCACGGTTCCCTTAGCCAAGCGATCGGGGTTAGCGACCAATTCCTCTACTTCTGCCACTAAGAGGATCATTTCCAGCAGATTATCGAGATTTTCCCCCCGCAGGGCGCTAACGGGAACCATGATCGTCTCACCGCCCCAATCTTCGGCCACCAGTCCCTGTTCGGTCAATTCCTGTTTAATCCGGTCGGGGTTAGCGGAAGGTTTATCGACTTTGTTAATCGCCACCACGATGGGGACTTCGGCGGCCCTGGCGTGACTAATTGCCTCTTTCGTTTGGGGTTGTACGCCATCATCGGCGGCCACCACCAGTACCGCTATATCGGTGACTCTCGCCCCGCGGGCGCGCATAGCAGTAAAAGCTTCGTGGCCAGGGGTATCCAAAAAGACAATCTGTTCCGGTTTGCCGTTATGTTCCACATCGACGTGGTAAGCACCGATGTGCTGGGTGATGCCGCCGGCTTCTCCTTGGGCGACTTTGGTTTTGCGGATCGAGTCGAGGAGGGTGGTTTTGCCGTGGTCAACGTGACCCATAATGGTGACGACGGGAGGACGACGCTGGAGACTTTCCCAGTCGGAGACATCGATCATTTCCGTGGTTTTGATCGCCGCCGACTGGGTGCTGGGGGTTTCCACGGCCATCTCGAAGTCCCTGGCGATCATTTCGATGGTGTCCACGTCGAGAGTTTGGGTGATGTTAACCGCCATCCCTTTAAAAAATAGGGTTCTGATGATCTCGGTTTCTGGGACTTTCATCAATTCCGAGAGGTCGCGCACGGTAAGACTGCCAGTGATGACGATGCTTTCCGGGCGTTTTTCCTCTTGGGGTTCTTGGCGCTCGCTTTTCGAGCTGCCGGTGTGGGCGGTTGGTTTACTGGGCCGCTTAACTTTGACTGCTGTGGGAGTGCTAGGGGTGGTTGCTTTCGCGCTGGGCGGTTTGGGGGGACGAGCGGTGGAAAGGGTAAAACTGGGGCTATTGATTAACCCGGATAGTTCCGATTCTAGATCATCATCATCTTCAAAGAGGGCTTGGGTGCGGCGTTTGTTTTTGCCAGCAGTTTTAGCGGTTTTGGCCGCTTTTTTCTCTTCTTCTTCCTCTTCTTCCCAGCTAGATTTTTTGGCCATGCGAGGGGGCATGGTCGGTCGTTTGAGTTTTTTCAACCCGTCTGCTCCGAGCAGTCCGGTATCTGTATCGATTTCTGTGCCATCAACACCGGATTTCTTGGTAGTATCGGCCTCTTGCTCGCCAGTAGCCGAGATTTTAGTGGGTAAACCGGGGCGAACTGGGCGTTTCAATTCCACCGTCTCCCGCACTTCTCTGGCTGGTTCCGCCAATTTTGGGCTTTTTCCGTCGGGTTTGCGGTTGAGGGTCGGTTTTTCTGGTTTAGCCAAGCTAACCCTGCCTTCAGGGCTAGGGAGGTTCTCGCTCTCGCCGCGCTCGCGTTTTTCTCCCCCCCTTCGACTTAGCTCGGCTTGCCCTGAGCCAAGCCGAAGGGGGTAAGGGGGGCTGTCGTTACCGCCGGGGGCATTTTTAGATCGGGGTTCTGGCCGGCCTGAGGTGCTGCCTGGGCGTGGTTTCGGGGTGAGGGAAGGTCGATTAGGTGGGGCGATTAAGGTGAGGGATACTTCTGGCACTAGCGGGGTTTCGGTCGGGGTTTCTTTAACACTGGCGGACTGAAATGGCATCTCTGCAGCGGTGGGGGGGGTTTTTTCGGCCGCACCGTCGCGCCCTGGGGCAGCAACCAGGGGTTTAACTGGGGGACGGGGAGGATTGATTAAAGTCGGTTTAGCTGAGGAACCAGCAGGACCGGGATAGATTTCCCCTTCTTCGCCGGTTTCGGGGCGGTTGTGTTTATGCAGGGCTAAAATCTTTTGTTTTTTTTCTTCGGCGGGAATAGCCGATTCTCGCTGACCCGTGCTATTTTTACTGGTACTCGAAATAACTCCCTTTGCCGCAATCGCTTTGATGCGTTGGGCATCCTCTTCGCTGATCGTGCTACTGTGGCTCTTGTACTCGATGTTCAACTGGTCACAGATATCCAAAATGTCTTTGTTGTCTAGATTCAATTCTTTTGATAAATCGTAAATTCTGACTTTCGCGTTACTCATCCATTATCCCCCGGCTAAAGTGTTAGTGATCCTATAATTTGGCTGATTTTTTGATCCTGTCAGGACTGCCCCTTTCCATGCTAACGATTTTGTGGCTATGATCGTCAATTTTAATCCTGATTTGGACTACCTTGCTTGGCAGTACCGAGGCGCTTTTGCAAGGATTCATAGAGCGTTTCGGGAATATTGGCTTTTAGGGCGCGTCCGAGACGATTTTTTTGCCTGGCTAATTGCAGGCAGTTAGGTTGCGGACAGATATAGGCAGCCCTTCCCATTCCTTGATCTAATTGTATCTGTCCAGACGGGTGTAGTCGGACAATTCGCCAAAAGGATTCTTTCGGGGCGAAGAGACGGCAGCTAATACAGCGTCGATAGTTGAGGAAGGGGTTCATTCTTGGTCTAAATCCTGCGTTTCTGGGTCGTTTTCATCGGTCTTTAATTCCTGTTCGCCTTTATAGAGGGCGATATCCTTAATATCGATTTTCCAGCCCGTCAGACGGGCGGCTAAACGCACGTTCTGCCCTTCTTTGCCAATCGCTAAACTTAATTGATCCTGTGCCACCAGTACCAATGCTTGTCTTTCTTCGGCATTAGTGAACAAAACTTGGTCAATACGGGCGGGACTAAGGGCATTGGCGATGTAGGTGGCGGGATCTGGAGACCAGCGAATCACGTCGATTTTTTCCCCCCGCAATTCGTTTACCACGGCTTGAATCCGCGAACCTCTGGCCCCAATACAAGCTCCAACCGGATCCACGTCTCTTTCTAGGGTATCGACGGCGATTTTTGTCCGCGAACCAACGTGACGGGAGGGGGGATTAGCTTCCCGAGCGACGGCGACAATACGCACGATTTCCTCTTCGATTTCGGGAACTTCGTTGGCAAACAAATATACTACCAAGCCTGCCGCTGCTCTGGAAACAATTAATTGCGGGCCGCGTTGAGAACCTTCCAAGACTTTTTTGAGCAGAACTTTAAAGGTGGCGTTGGCGCGATAGTTATCGTTGGGCAGCTGTTCCCGTTTGGGTAGTTCTGCTTCCACTTCCGGTTGACCGTAGGTACTTTGTACCATGACAATAGCGGCCTGTCTTTCAAAACGGACGACCCGGGCCTGTAAAACGGTTCCTTCCAGATATTGGAACTCCTCTTGAATCATTTTGCGTTGGTTATCCCGCAGTTTTTGCAGTAAAACCTGTTTAGTTTGAATCGCCGCCATGCGACCAAATTCTCTTTGGTCGGGGGTGACATCAAGAACTACTTCATCTCCTAATTGGGCTTCATCGGCCACTTCCTGCACTTCTTTAAGACCGATGTGATGGTCAGGATTGGTCACTTCTTCCACAATAGTTTTAGTCGAAAGGATACGAAAGCCTTCTTCTTCTACGTCTAATTCCACATCAAAGTTATTGAAATAATCTTCATGAAATTGAGCGGCTTTTTCTAAACTTTGGGAGCGGCGATAACGTTCGTAACCCTTGATCAGGGCCTCGCGCAAAGCCTCCTGTACGGCATTTTTGGGCAGATTATGTCGTTGGCTAATTTCTTCGAGCATTATTTTCAAACCGGGCAAATTAACGGTAGCCATAATTATTTTTTCTCCTGACTTTTGAGTTATTAGTTTTTTAGCCTTATATCAGTTATCAGTTATCAGATATAAGTTTTAAGTTAATCAGTTAGTTAGTTATTTATCTTGATCTTTATCCCTGATTACTGATTACTGATGATCCCGCTGCTCATCTAAACGGACGCTGATGACAGTAGTGCGATCGATGGTCAGGGAGCGACCCTTTTGGTTAAGATAAATAGACTGCTCATCTCTACCTTGCAGTTTTCCGCGCCATTCTTTTGGTTTTCCCTGGCTATCCTGGCCGGTAATGATGACGGGAAAACCTTTAAAAGACTGAAATTCGCGCTCGCTGCTCAGTTGTCGAGAAATGCCGGGGCTAGATATTTCCAAAACGTAGGCCCCTGGTAAGATTTCTTGATTGTCGAGGGCGGTTTCTAAAGACCGACTCATCTGCTCACAGTCCTCTAAACCAGTATCTCCCGCAAGATTGCGAATATCGACGCGCAGGACGGGAGGCCTTTTATTGGTTTGAAAAACGATATCGACCACTTCTAGCCCCAAGTTTTCAGCGATAGGGGTGGCTAGGTGCAGCAGGTCGGGGATGAGCGGATGGGTCATGATTTAGACAATAAAAAAAGCGGGCGAAACCCACTTCCCTAAACTGTTAGTGATTGGGATAGGCAGTTGTTAGACCACCTAGCTGAATACAGTATAGCAAAAAACCGTCATCACTATTTGCCATCAGGGTCGTGCCGGGGGAAAAACAGAACAGTGGTCACGATCGAGTCGATCTGTCACAATGAATACAGGGTAACTAGATATAGAGTCAATTATGGATCAAAAATCTCCGCTCACCGTAGTTAGAGCCAAGTCAGCTAAGAATCGTGGTCATCGGCCAGTATGGAAAGGGATTGTCACCACTTGGATGATTCTGCAAACCTTTGGCCATGTCAATCCTGCTTGGAGTCAAAAAAACCAAAATACCCTCACCTACGGTGAATTGTTAGAGAAAATCGAGCAAGGCAAGGTAAAAAAGGTGGAAATCAATCCTTCTTTGCAGCAGGCAGCAGTTACCCTCGTCGGTCAAACGGACAAGGATCCCCCGAAGGAAGTCAATTTATTTGACCAAAATCCTGAATTAATCAAAAAACTGGATGCTAAAAAAATCGAGTACGGTATTCTCCCTAGCACTGACAATTCGGCCTTGATCAATGTTCTCACTAACCTGTTAGTGATTATTCTCGTCTTGGGATTATTGGTGTTTATTATCCGTCGTTCTGCTAATGCTTCCGGTCAAGCGATGAACTTCGGTAAATCAAGGGCGCGGTTTCAGATGGAGGCGAAAACCGGCATAGAATTCAATGATGTGGCGGGTGTGGATGAGGCCAAGGAAGATCTAGAGGAAGTGGTAACATTCCTCAAACAACCGGAAAAATTTACGGCTATTGGTGCGAAAATCCCCAAGGGAGTCCTGTTAATCGGGCCCCCAGGGACGGGGAAAACTTTACTGGCTAAAGCGATCGCAGGAGAAGCAGGAGTACCTTTTTTCAGCATCTCTGGGTCGGAATTTGTCGAGATGTTTGTCGGGGTTGGTGCGTCGCGAGTGCGAGATCTGTTCCGAAAAGCCCAGGAAAATGCCCCTTGTTTGGTTTTTATCGATGAAATTGATGCCGTTGGTCGTCAACGAGGGATCGGTTATGGGGGAGGTAATGATGAACGGGAACAAACCCTGAACCAATTATTGACGGAAATGGACGGTTTTGAGGGCAATACTGGCATTATCGTCATTGCCGCCACCAACCGCCCTGATGTTTTGGATTCGGCCTTGCTGCGTCCGGGTCGTTTTGATCGACAGGTGGTGGTGGATTATCCAGATTCTAAGGGACGTTTGGCCATTTTAGAGGTTCATTCTCGCGATAAAAAGGTGGCTGCTGATGTGGCTCTGGAGGCGATCGCCCGGCGCACACCGGGTTTTACTGGGGCAGATTTGGCGAATATGCTCAACGAAGCGGCAATTTTTACCGCTAGACGGCGCAAAGAGGCGATTACTATGGAGGAGGTCAACGATGCGATCGATCGGATTGTGGCCGGTATGGAAGGGCGCGCTTTAGTGGATAGTAAAGCCAAGCGTTTGATCGCCTATCATGAAGTGGGCCATGCGATTGTCGCTAGTCTCTGTCCTGGTCACGATCGAGTGGAAAAAGTTACCCTGATTCCCCGGGGTCAAGCGCAGGGGTTAACTTGGTTCACTCCCGATGAAGAACAGAGTTTAACCAGTCGTTCCCAGTTATTAGCCCGAATTGCGGGACTATTAGGGGGACGGGTAGCGGAGGAATGTGTCTTCGGTGAGGATGAAGTGACCACCGGTGCCGGTAATGATATTGAAAAAATTACCTATCTGGCCCGACAGATGGTAACGCGTCTGGGAATGTCGGAATTGGGATTGATTGCCCTAGAAGAGGATGGTAATTCCTATCTCGGTGGTGCTGGTGCTGGTTATCATGCCGACCATTCTTTCGCGATGATGGCAAAAATTGATGCACAAGTGCGGGAACTTGTCAAGCAATGCCACGATTTAGCAACAAAACTTATCCTTGACAATCGTGTGGCGATTGATCGCTTGGTGGATATACTGATTGAACAGGAAACCATTGACGGCGACGAATTCCGGCGTTTATTGACGGAATTTCAGCAACAAGCAGATCGGTCAATGGTGACTATGGTTTAATTTGCTCTTCGTCTCCTTGCTTCTATTCAGTAGTTAGGAGACGATTTCAGCCAAAAATCGGCTAATCAGTCGGACAAAGCCAGAATTAACGACTAACATTGTGAGCAGGAATTTTACTCATGGAATGACCGTTATGATTGCCTTTGGTGGAAGCAATAATATTAGCTTCTAAAGCTGAATTGATCTCGGCCAACATTTCTAGATTGAAACGATAGCCAACGTTGCGGACGGTTTGAATTAAATTAGGTTGTCTGGGATCGGTTTCGATTTTTTTCCGCAGAGAGAGAACATGAGTATCAATTGTCCGGGGATTATCTATTTCCTCTGGCCAAGCGCGACGCAGCAAATCGGCTCTTGATAGGGGTGTTCCCTCCGCTTGGGCTAAAACGTAGAGTAGGCTAAATTCTTGGGGGGTTAATTCGATATACTCCCCGCGAAATTGTACCCGTCTTTGGGCTAAATCTATTTTTAATTGCCCATAATCCAAGTGTAGGGGAGCGGCCCTACTGCCTAAACGACGGGTTAACACTTCTACCCTAGCCATAAATTCTTGCATTCCAAAGGGCTTTTTCAGGTAGTCGTCGGCCCCCGCTTTTAAACCATTGACCACATCTTTTTCACCATTACGGGCCGAAAGAATCAGTATTAGAGACTGTTTTTGTTGATAAAGCCAACGGCAGAGTTCGATTCCATCCCCGTCGGGTAAGTCGGAATCGATAATTGCTAAGGTTGGTTGACGATGAAGGAAAGCTTGACGCGCACTTTGCAGGGTTGCCGATTGATTGACCAAATAACCGGCCTGTTGCAGATGCCAAGCTAATAGCGATCGCAAGTGCGGGTTGCCCTCAACAATAGAAATATGGATCGATACCACTTGAATTTCTGCCCCATTACTGCACAGATTGACACATTGTCAGGGTATCAGAATTAATGTCAAGATATTGTAACAATCGTAACATTCGTTAGCTGTCAGCCATCAGGAGTCAGGAGTCAGTTATACCATTTTTCTTTATTCGCTTCACAACGAATGCAGGTTTGGCAAGCATTCGAGCGTGGATGTCTGTCATAGATTTAGAAATTTGGTGTTATTCAGATGTGAGTTTTCAGTTCACTGATTACTGTTTACTGACCACTGAAAAAAAAGCTCCCTGCTCCCATCACCCCACTCCCCACGGGAGCATCTCACCTTTGCAATAAGTATAAATACTTAGTAGAAAAATAGGCTTTTCGAGGGTAATTCTTGTTTTAATTCTCCATGTACGCGGTCTTTAAAAGCCTCTATTTCGTTCCAA
>SFBI01000092.1 GCA_007095845.1 Microcystis aeruginosa Ma_MB_S_20031200_S102 | reverse complement strand
GGGAACAGTCAAACTAGGAGCCGTGTGAGGTGAAAGTCTCATGCACGGTTCTGAATGGGAGGGGAGGTCGGTGACGATTTTCTCGACCCCTAATATCACACAGAACCTAGAACAGCCGTAGATTGACAAAAATGGTATGCAGTCGCTAAAAAACTAACTGGGAGAGGATTGTTGACTTGATCTTACCTTGAGATTCACATTTAAAACCTTGATCGCGCCAAGCTTCTAAATCAACAGAATTTAAGGGAATGACTTGCCCACAGGGGGGAGAGATTAATTGTCCGACAAAAGCCCAAATTATACTTCTAGTCAGATCTAACCCAGTTTTTAGCTTTGATTCCTGATTACCCGGAATACCAATTTCTCGAACTGCATCGATTTCTACTGCTATACCGTGGGATTGCAAGTGAATTGCTGCTAACCATTTAGCGCGAGGTAAATGAGTAGGAGAGGTGACAACTTTTACTTTATGTACTCCCCATTGTTTTAAAATTGGCACAGCAAAGAAAAAATTGTCGAAGGTAGAATCGGCGCACTTTTCTAACCAGACGTTAGTTTTTGGTGCTTTTGCGCGTTTAAATAGTAATAAAATACAGGGTTCTTTCGAGCCTTCGGAAATTAAAATCGGTATATTGGGATATTGCCGGGCTAGATTGGCTACATAAATTTCCCGACGAATGCTGCCCCCCAAAACTAAAATGGCATCAACGGGTTTTTGTTGATTAATTGGCCAGCAGATGGCTAGATTAATCACTAAATTAAGGATAATAAACCCAAAAACCGCAATCAGAGTTAGTTTTAACCATCTTTGCCAATGCCGGTGTTTACGGGCAAGATTTTTCGTTTTTTTCGCCATTGTTTTAGAGACGGTGTAGGGTAGCTCAAAAAATAGATTTACTTCAGTATTGCACCGCCTAAAACCCTTATGAAGCCTTAGTTTATTCTCAATTAGTGCGAAGATTTTCTCAATAATTCCAATTGATCGAGGTAAGCTAAAACGCATCTAAGATGCGTTTTAGCAAGACAGGAGGCAGGAGGAATACGCGGTTGAGAGTTTTTTGAATTATCAAGATATGTAACTTAAGTGTGTCTAAGCTTACCCCCTAGTAATTGATAAGGGAAAAAAGTAAGAGATTTCACCCAGATTACACTGATAGACAAAATTAATAAATCAACTTTGCTGTAACTCATACTACTCAGTCCTCTATGCTAAGATGATCCAAAAAACGCAAGTTTTTAAGTTGATGGGCAAAAAAAGTTTAACTTTATTCAATAACCAAGGCGTTATTTATGGGACAGCTCAAAAAATCAAATTTTGAGTGACGGAGCCTCTTGTTAGTTATTTAAAATTATTCCCTCTTCACCACTGTATATCGGGGAGATTTCCTCGACCGAAACTTTGTTAAAAAAATCTCTTATTCGATGTGTCCTGTAACAATTGTGCTTTGATAATTTTTTCTTCGGGGTTGAGTTTGACTAATTGTGAACCTGTTCCGTCTTTACCCGTAACTGTCACAGTTTCCACCTCTAAGGACAGTTTTCGATTCTGATTGGTACTTAATAACACTATACTCCCCGCCCTGGCTGCTACCATGGCCGCTAAACTATCCTGTTTGTTAACGAATTGTAAAGCGGGTGAACCAAGATCGCCTAATTGTGATAGGCGCAAATTCTCGATCGCCAGTCTTTTTCCGTAACCTAATCCCGAAATCAGCAGCAGATTTTCCCGATGAGGGAGAGAAACACAGCCAGCCAGATTTTCCCCGTAGCGCAACCGCAAAATTCCTACACCCTGGGCAGATTTACCCATAATTGGCAATAATTCCTCGCGCACGGGATAACGCAACACCCGACCGCTACTGGTGGCGATCGCTAAGTCCTGGCCCTCGTGAGTGAAAATAGCAGCATATAGGCGATCGTCTTCTTTCAATTTCATCAGGGACAAACCACGACTACCAACCCCCTCTAATTCATTGATGGGAAGTCGTTTTATTCGCCCCTGTTGACTCAGCAAAAGCAATTCTTGATTTTTTTGAGGTTCTGTCAAGAAAAATTGATTTAACACCGCTTCTGATTCTTTTTGGGCGGTTTTGGTCAGCAGACTGGAGATTAACACCGGTTGATTCCCTTGCGGGGGGACGTCCCGGATAGCAATCGGGTAAGCTTTGGCATTATCGAGGATAACTAGGAAATTTTCCCGTTTTTCGATCGCCTGTTGATAGATAATTAAACCCTGGTCCGGCACTCGCTCTTCTGGTGTCGTCCAACTAATTTTATCTTCGGCATCAAGCAATAAAATCGCATTTTCTGGGGGTTCTTGGGGCGTAAATAGGCTCAAACTCGGTGTATTCTCACTCTCGGACTTTTTCTTAACTTTATTCTCCTGTTTTTTAACTTCTGCCTCCTGCTTCCCGTCTGCTGTCTCCTGTTTTTTAACCACAGAATCCAGTTTCTTCCCTTCTGTCTCCTGCTTCCCGTCTGCTGTCTCCTGTTTTTTAACCACAGAATCCAGTTTCTTCCCTGCTGTCTCCTGTTTCCTTTCCCCCGACTTCCCGGTGCGAATTTTTGTCCGTCTGCTATCGGCGAATTTTTTCTTTAAAGAGCGCAATTCTTTTTTCAGAGACTTGAGAAACTCCTGACGGTTATGGAGGAGGGTTTCCAACTGTTGAATTTTTGTTTGTAATTCCGTCGCTTCCGTCTCTAACTTTTGTCTTTCCAAACCAGTTAAACGACGCAGAGGCATAGCTAAGATGGAATCAGCTTGAGGGTCACTAATGCCCAATTCTGCCTGAAAACGATACTTAGCCGTCGTCCCATCGGGAGCATTTTTGAGAATATCCACCACTCGATCGATATTCTGCAAAGCTAATAATAAACCCTCCACTAGGTGTAAGCGATCGCTGGCCTGTTGCAACTCATCGCCATACTGACGGGTGAGAGTCGTTTCTCGAAAGCGCAAGAACTCCTGTAAAACTTCTTTTAAAGACAACTGCCGGGGTTGATTATCGACCAAAGCGAGGATAATCGCCCCGAAATTAGTCTGTAGCGCCGTTTGTTGGTATAAAGCGGCCAAAACCTGCTGCGGTTGACTTTCCCGCTTTAATTCAATCACCACCCGAATGCCTTCGCGATTGCTTTCATCGCGGATATCGGCAATTCCCTCCAATTTCCCTAAATTGACTAATTCGGCGATTTTTTCAATCCATGCCGCCTTATTTACCTGAAAAGGCAACTCAGTAACCACAATTGCCGTCCTTTCCCTTCGGCGCTTGCCCTCAATGATAATGGTTTCAGTTTTCGCCACTCCGCGCACGGGAATAATCCCCCTACCGGTGCGATAGGCCTCGCGAATGCCGGTATCATCTAAAATTTCGCCTCCCGTGGGAAAATCGGGACCAGGGATAATTTCTACTAACTTTTCCTCGCTTAAATCGGGATTATCGATCAAAGCGATTAAACCTTCCACCACTTCCCCTAAATTATGGGGAGGGATATTAGTCGCCATCCCTACCGCAATACCCGAACAACCATTAAGAATCAGTATCGGTAACTGAGCGGGTAAAACAACTGGTTCCTGTTGAGAATTATCAAAATTATTGCTAAAATTAACGATCGCTTCGCTAATTCCCCCTAAAACCGCCTGATCACCGATGCCGGCCAAACGGGTTTCTGTGTAACGCATGGCTGCCGGGGGGTCGTTATCGATCGAACCAAAGTTACCATGGCCCGATAAAAGTGGGTAACGACTGGAAAAATCCTGTACCATGCGAACCAGTGCCTCGTACACTGACTGATCACCGTGAGGATGATATTTACCCAACACATCCCCCACCACCCGCGCGCATTTGCGAAAAGGGCGATCGGGAGTTAAACCCAGTTCGTGCATAGCGTATAATATGCGACGATGGACTGGTTTTAAGCCATCCCGTACATCCGGCAAGGCTCGCCCCACGATCACACTCATGGCATATTCTAGATAGGAGCGTTCCATCTCTTGGTGTAAGGCCGTGGGTATAATTTGACCACTAGCTAAGAAATCCAGTTGTTTGGCCATGAGTCTCTCGTTTTTAATCTGTCTAGCTGTGAATCATAAGGCATTTTGCCCTTTTTAACCTTGTTTATCCCTGAGCATCCCTATGACAACTGTTTTGATTGTAGAAGACGACCCGATAAATTTTCGCGTTTTTGCCAAAATTTTGACCAAACGAGGTGGTCTAGAGGTCAAAGGGACTGAAGATGTGGAAGAAGTGCTTCGTATTGCTCGGGATAAGGAAGCGGACGTGATCTTAATGGATGTCTCTCTCTCCCATAGTGTCTATGAAGGGAAAGCGGTGGATGGTATTAAAATCAGCCAAATTCTCAAAGCTAACCCCGAAACCGCCGATTTACCTGTTATTCTCGTCACCGCTCACGCTATGGAAGGCGATCGAGAGAATTTTCTCAAGCAGAGTCAGGCCGATGGTTATATTTCTAAACCAGTGGTTGATCACCAAGCTTTTGTTGAGCAAATTTTGGCGATTATCCCTCGGGATTCAGTCTAAGCTTTGAGTCTTCTTTTGTTAGTATATCAGTATTGATCTGGGGGTGGCTGAATAAATCTAAAAACCTTGTTGGGTAAGACTTTTAGACCTTTTGGCAATCAAAAAGTACCGGCGACGGGAGTGATTGGGGGGAAAATTCAGATACTTTTCCCCTGAAAATTAGGTAATTGACCCCCTCAAAATCGGTAAAACCCTACACCCTACACCCTACACCCTACACCCTGTCCCCACAAGAAACTTTTTGCCGCAAACCCTACTTAATCCTCCACTCTGCCATAGATAGCGTAGGCTCGATCGAGCGACCAGGCCCACATCTGATCCCCTAGGGAAAAATGCCACCATTCCCCTTTATGTCGGCTAAATCCTGCCTCCTCCATCACTTTAGCCAATAAAACTCGTTTTTGATGATAACTCTGTTCTCGTGGGCTTTTTGCGGCGATGTAATAATCGGGATGCGATCGCTCTCCGATCTCATCGATTTCTCCCCCCATGTCGATGGTTTGTCCCTTCTCATCCACTAGGGTAATATCGATCGCCGCTCCGGTACTATGGGGGGGTGGGGTGGCGGCATTATCGCTGGGAATTGCCCAAATAGTGTAAACTTCTGTTAAAATTGCTTGACTTTCTGCCTCCGATAGTTTCTCTTTGGCTAATCCTCTTGTGTCTAGGAGAGTCTGAAAAGTATAATCGACCATAAATTGTTGCACTTCCACTGGTCGATAGGCATCAAAAATCAAAATTTGCCAACCGGGTTGATAGACTTGCAGACGGTTTTGAGCATTAATCAGGGGATTTAACACCCCTTGTCGCAAAAAATAGGGAGATTTACCCCGATAATTAGCTCCTAATTTCTCGTAAGCATGGGGAGAAGGGATAACAAACTTATCTGCGGGTATAGGTACTAGGGGTTCCCCACATTCACGAATAGGAATTTTTTGGTAGGGTTTCATCGCGTCATCGGGAAACAGTAATTTTATTGATGGTCAACTCGATCGCCAGTTTACGGGTAAAATAAACCCGTTATTCCTCCTCCTCATCGGTTGTCGGGAATTTCATACTGGCCCAAGTTAACTGTTTTTGTGGGTCTTTTTCCGGTTCACTAAAACTCTCCTTGAGTTGTTCTTTCACCTGAGCAATATTGCCACTTTGAGCGGCATTCTTTAGATCATAGACATAACGAGCATTTTCGATCGCTTCCTCTTTACTACGAGAACTAGATTCAAAGCATTTTTCTAGATCTTTGTAAATACCCTTGCGAGAGATTTTGAGAAAATATTGACGTTCTGTATCGATTAGTTTAGCCAATAATTCTAGGTGCATGGAATCCTCGGCACAGATATCCGCGAGTATATCCCATTCTTCACTCCCCAAAAGATTATTATCCGCTCCCGGTCGCGGGTCTTGAAAAGTTTCTCCAGTCACTTGTTTATAAATCTTCGGTAATTGGTCATCAAATTCGTGCTTTTCTTCCCTCCAAATCCGGCGAATTTCGCTGAGTTCCTCCGTGGTAATTAGGGTAATATCTTTCATCTCCTCTGGGGCATTAGTACGCACACTCTCCTGAGCCTCTAATACCCTTCTCAGCCAATATTCTCGCCATTGTTTAGTATAAGGGCCGGGTATGGGTTCGATCGATATTTCTCCATTTAAGTTTCTTTCAAATAATTGTACTTTCCCAAAGATACGGCGAAAATCCCGTTTTGGTCGGTCATCTTCTATATCTAATTCGTTGCGAAGGTCTAAAAGCGGTTGTAACCATTCTTTTTCTTGGTCATTCTGTATCATTGCCTCCATCGATTTATCTTTATTCACCAACGTACACACCCAACAACCAAAGCGCGAATCTCCACAGCTAGGAGTGGAAGTATCTACCACTAGGGGACATTCATTATCCGCAGTCGCTCCTCGATACATTGCTAATAATTCTTTGTTATCTCCTCCCCAGGGATTTTCCCACTGCATTAAGTACATCCATACCTCGTCAGTACGCCAATCTTCTATGGGAGTATAAACAAGAGAATTAATCAAGTGAGTATGAGGACTAAGACGCTCCCTTAATCTCCCTACTTTATGTCTTTCTATGGTTACTGATCGTGCGGAGCTTTCCGTTTTTCGCGCACCTAAAATAACTATTGCCTCACCATTTTCTCTAACAACATCTCGAATAAAATAATTAACAGGTTGTATTTTCATCCGTTCAGTACACCAGCGAAATCCTCGTCGTGGTGCAGGATAGCCCTTCCCAATCAAACAAACCCAAAAAGTTTCCTTAACAGAAGGATTGATCTGATAAGGTTTAATAGGTATTTGATGATCTTTCGCCGCTATTTCCAATTTTTTTATACATTTGTTAACCCAACCAGAAACAATAGGATTTTCAACCAAAGTATCTGTTGTAATAACATAAATTGTTTTATGTCTTTTTTCTTCTGGCAAACTAGCGATCGCATTCCAAACCAATTGTAAAACTGCCGTACTATCTTTTCCCCAAGATACACCTATGATCCAGGGAATACTGTCTAGACAATATAACTCTTGTATTTCTTGAGTAATACTTTTGATATCTTCTACGAACTCCTCTATAGCACGATTAGGAAAAATAGAAGTTGTTTTTTCAAGCATAATGTTATCAACAAAAAGATAAACTAATTTCTAAAAATATTCTGACGATGCCATTGGATAGCTTCAAGTTTTGGATAGTGATTTTCTAGATTGGGTAATAAAATATTCATACCATGAAAGTCTTTAATGGCTTTAGCATTAGGAGAAATTTCTTGAAAGTCTTTACTAATCATAATTTTGTATTGATCGTCAATAGTAAATAGTCCTTGATCGAATGCCCAATGATGATTTTTACAAAGAGATAAACCATTGTTTATCTGGTTATCATAGAATCTGGCAAAAGGTTTAATATGTGCGCCATCGACAATACTTTGTGTCAAGGAGTGGATTACTTTAAGACCGCAAAAAGAGCATTGATAATCGTATAAATGGACTACTGACTTGCGAAATAACGCATCTCTAACTATAGACTTTCTAAAATAATATTTTATCTGTGTTTCTCCTGCATCTAAAACGCTACGATCTAGTTCAGTGTCATCATTTTGTTGTAAGACTTGATTAATTTCTAAAATATCTTCTAATTGCTTTTGACTAGAAGAAAACCAAGCTTCTATTAGAGTATCAATTAGCTGTCGTCTAGCTTCCGGTTCCTGTAAAAGTTTATACAATTCCTGATCTAAAATCGCATAATCTACATCTGCTCTAATTTTAGGAATAGTTTGAGGACGGCCACCACTATAAATATCACTAAACTTTAGCTTCCAAAATCCGTCATTTTTTAGATGAAAGAATGGTAAAGCTAACCCACCTTTAAAAGTATCTGGGTTTAAACGCTTCCAATACTTATCAAAAGTATCGATTAAGTCATCAGAAATATATATTTTATTGTCTTGAATTTGAGAATCACTAATTAACTCAATTACTGATAATAATAAGATAGGCTTATAAGGTGCTTCACCACTTTGCTTAGACTTATTGACTTTAATTTTGGAAAATAAGTCACAATAATATTTTAAATTGCGTAGGGGAAGACTATCGACCATAGGGGGGGGGAGATATGCGGGTAAAAAAAGGAAACTATTACCAGCATACAGAAAAACATCCCAGCGAGATAGAAAAATATAGAAAGCTTACAGAGGTCGTCATAATAACATCAATCGAGTGCGGCTAACGAGCGATCGCATACTACGGAACTTATGTACTATGATCAACCCTTAATCCAACTTTAAAAACCCGCTCCCCACTCCCTCCTATACCTTTTAAACAGGATTTAGCATCACTTTCCCGGGTTGAGGGTTTGAGTCTGGTTAGAGATTAAAGAATAACTCCACCGTCCACGGGTAAAACCACACCGGTCATATAGGGGTTGATAATCAAACTCAATACTGCTAGGGCGACTTCTTCGGGTTGCCCTAAATGTTCCACAGGTAGAGCAGAAACCGCCCATTTGCTCAGGTCGGAGCGTTCCGAATCACTTTGACTGGTCCAGATGCTTGTATCTTCTATTAATCCGGGAGCAACAACGTTAACGCGAATAGGAGCGAGTTCTAGGGCGAGAGCGCGTCCAAATACGGCTATGGCGCTATTAGCGGCGGCTATGACGGAAATTCCGCCCATTTTGGAATATTTGAATATACTGACGCTGGATGTCAGGGTAATAGAACCGTTCTTGGCCAAAGTTTTCAGGGAGCCGCGCACTGCTAAAAAGGTTGCCCAGAATTTCTCCATACCTCCCTGGGCCGTTTCTGTGGTCATTTCAGTTAATAAGGCTCGCGGCATATTTCTGTCTCCCAGAGAGGTGACTACTAAATGGTCAAAGTTGCCAATTTCTGCAAAAAAGGTATTAACAGAATCTTCTTGTAAAAAATTAACAGTTTTGGCTTCAATCTCCCCCGAAATTAGGGCAACAGCGGCAGCTAATTTCTCTTCAGAAGCATGGGAAAGCACGACTTTTGCCCCCAGGGATAGCAATTTTTCGGCAATCCCTAGGTCAATCCCGGAGCTTGCACCAATAATAACGACTTTTTTACCCGATAAGGAATCAAACATTTTTTTGTCTCCAAAAATTCAAGAAAAACTGACAACTAAATTGAAGATAGATGTTGGGTTCGATCCCCCCTTAATCCCCCCTTGATAAGGGGGGGCTGATCCCCATGCTACCTTAATAAAGGGGGGTCTGAAAATTTTTAACATCTACCTACTTATTACAGCATATTGACTGGTTTTTGTGCAGCAACTAACCAATAAGTTATGACCGAGGAACTTAGCAAATTATCGAGAGGCTTAAGGTTTAAATTATAGGTTTCTTCGTCTAATTTTCCTGATTGCAATTCCTCGGTTAACCAAGACTTAAGATGGCGAAAATGTCTGAACCAGCACTCCTCCGTCACCTCAACAAATTGAACATCTTTAAACCCTGCCTGTTGATAAAGATTTTGATACTCTGCCCTATCTTTGACCGTGTTTGCTTGGGGAACTGTCCAATCCCCTAAAAGTTCCGTTGTGGCAAAACTCAGATCGGAGAGAATTAAGGTTCCCCCCGGCTTTAATACTCGCCAAGCTTCTTGTAAGAATTGCTGTCTAGTATTAAAATAAAAAGCCGCTTCTACACAAATAATTTGCTCAAAAGAATGATCGGCAAAATCCATCTCTACTGCGTCCATTAACAGAAATTTACCCTCGGGAAAATTCAAGAGACTTCTGGCAATTTGTGTCGGAGAAATGTTAATCCCCACAATTGCTGTCAATGGATAATATTTGAGAAGATAATGGGTAGTTGCTCCTAAACCGCAGCCAACATCAAGAATTGTTCCCTGTTTGTTGGGAATAAATTCTAAAAGTTTCTCCATCAGAGTACAGGATGCTTCCTGTTGATCTTGGGTATGGGAGAGCCAATAACCGACATTAAAAAACTCTCTTTTACCATAAAACTCTCGAATCGAAGGAGTACAAATTAAATCATCAAATCTACTAATCCATTCACTTTTATCCATTTTTACAGTCACTTACTCTCTCGGAGGAAAACTACATTAGTCTAACACGATTGGGTTTAGGGGACAAGGAGAAAGTGATCTGGAAGAAATTTCTGTTAACTGCTTGACATTTGTCCTACGAAGGATTATTATGGACTGGAATACCTGAATCAAGCAAAATTGTCTGAATAAATCTAAGCTTTTTACAGGAATTTATTGACACCAATAAATATTGACCTGTGAGCATTAAAATAGGTAAACGTATAGATATTTTTAGCTGATATGAAAGAATCGCCTAAAGTTGTTTTATTGTTGACCCATAGTGGCGATTTTTTCACTATTGACCGCGTGGCTGAGGCGATAGAAAAAAAAGGAGCAACACCTTTTCGCTTAGATACTGATAAATTTCCCTTAGAGGTTCAACTAACGGCCCAATTTAATGGGAAAAAAAGTTTTTATCAATTAACCTATAACCATCAATCTATTGATAGTGAACAGGTGCAATCTGTTTGGACAAGACGTATTTGGCAGCCTGAACTAACAGGGGATTTAGACCCTCAGTTTCGGGAGGCTTGTGTGCGAGAATCCCAGACGACTTTGGCTGGTTTTTGGGATAGTTTAAGGTCAGCGCGTTGGTTAGATAATTTAGCGCAAATTGAGAAGGCTAAAAATAAGTTATTACAACTTCGTTTGGCCTCAGAAGTTGGCTTGATTATTCCCCCTACTTTAGTGACCAATAATCCTGATGCTGCCCGGGAGTTTTTTTCCCAGGTTAAGGGACGAATGGTTAGTAAATTGTTAACTGCGATCGCTCATAGTATGGAGTCGCCAGAATTTTTTCTTTATACCAGTAGGGTGAAAGCAGAAGACCTTGAGGAAGCGGAATCTTTACGTTATTGTCCTATGGTTTTTCAAGCGGAAATTCCTAAACAATTAGAATTGAGAATTGTCGTGGTTAATGGACAAACATTTGTGGGTGCTTTAGAATCTTCTCAGTATAATCATTCAGCCGTAGATTGGCGAAGACCGGGTATTGATCCGGGTGCTTGGCAACATCATACTTTACCCGATTCACTATTGCAGCAACTTCAGATTTTTATGGCTAATTTAGGTTTGAATTTTGGGTCCTTTGATTTTATCTTAACTCCTGGGGGTGAATACGTTTTTTTAGAAGTTAATCCGGGGGGTGAGTGGGGAATGTTAGAACGGGATTTAGATTTACCTATTTCCAATGCGATCGCTGACTTTTTAGTATGCTAAAAATCAAACCAAAACCTAATCAGGATTTTGAGGATTTTAGGATTATCAAGATTCTCAATCCCCAATCTCATCGGGATTTTGAGGATTTTAGGATTATCAAGATTCTCAATCCCCAATCTCATCAGGATTTTGAGGATTTTAGGATTATCAAGATTCTCAATCCCCAATCTCATCGGGATTTTGAGGATTTTAGGATTATCAAGATTCTCAATCCCAAATCTCATCGGGATTTTGAGGATTTTAGGATTATCAAGATTCTCAATCCCAAATCTCATCAGGATTTTGAGGATTTTAGGATTATCAAGATTCTCAATCCCCAATCTCATCAGGATTCTCAATCCAAAATCCAAAATCATCAGGGAGATTTATGACTGTTTTACTTGTTACTTTTAGCCACGATAATGAAAGTATTCCTCTGGTAATCAAAGCCATAGAAACCATGGGTAAAAAAGCCTTCCGTTTTGATACTGATCGCTTCCCGACAGAGGTAAAAGTTGATCTTTACTCAGGGTATAAAAAAGGCGGAATTATTACCGATGGAGACCAAAAATTAGAGCTAAAAGAAGTTTCTGCTGTCTGGTATCGACGCATGAGATACGGACAAAAATTACCCGATGGGATGGATCGTCAATTTCGCGAAGCTTCTCTTAAAGAATGTCGGTTAAGTATTCGAGGAATGATTGCTAGTTTATCTGGGTTTCATCTTGATCCAATTGCTAAGGTAGATCATGCTAATCATAAACAATTGCAGTTACAAGTGGCGCGACAATTAGGTTTATTAATTCCGGGGACTTTAACTTCTAATAATCCTGAAGCTGTCAAGCAATTTGCTCAGGAGTTTAAAGCGACGGGAATTGTGACTAAAATGCTTTCTCAATTTGCTATTTATGGAGACAACCAAGAGGAAATGGTTGTTTTTACCAGTCCTGTTACTAAGGAAGACCTAGATAATTTGGAAGGTTTGCAATTTTGTCCAATGACTTTTCAGGAAAACATTCCTAAAGCTTTGGAATTACGCATTACTATCGTCGGTGAACAAATATTTACGGCAGCGATTAATTCTCAACAATTAGACGGCGCTATCTACGATTGGCGAAAAGAGGGAAGAGCGCTCCATCAACAATGGCAACCCTACGATTTACCGAAAACTATTGAAAAACAACTACTTGAATTAATGAAATATTTCGGTCTTAATTATGGTGCAATTGATATGATTGTTACACCAGATGAACGTTATATCTTTTTAGAAATTAATCCCGTTGGCGAGTTTTTCTGGCTAGAACTTTATCCTCCTTATTTTTCTATCTCCCAAGCGATCGCTGAAATCCTCGTCAACTCATAAACCAACCAATACAGAGTCAGAGTATCTTATCGCAATTATCCTATCTGGTGAGGGACAGAAGTTATCGCTTTTGAATTAGCAATGGGGAGCAGAGAACAGGGAAGAAAATTTGCGGATATGATGACTCTGAATACCGCTATAAGTGTCACCGATGGGAGTGCGGGTAAGGTAAGTATTTGACTTGAGTAAGACGGCAATGTATGTTACTATCACAAGGTAATCGCAGCTATCTTGAAAAAGCTGCCACTCAAAACTAGGAATGACCATGAATTATCCCAATACCGAACAAAGTAAAGCAATCCCCTTCTTTGCTCGTTTTTTATCTGCGGACCAAGACGAGGCTCCGACTCCCGATTCCCCCCCCGATTCTAAACCGGCTCCCATTTGGACTTGGAAATGGCCTTCTGACTGGGAAGATAGTTAATTAATTTAAAAATTGCTTTCAGTAATTCAGACAGAAATAAACTGCCGCCATAAGTCAAGCAGGAGTAGGATTTATGGCGGTTTTTTGTTGCATTTAGGGTTTGCTAAACAAGTCAATTGGCCGGTGGAGGCAGCAGGGTAGAGAAGGGAGAAAGTGCTTAGTTAAGTTATAACTACTCTTCAGCAATTTCGACTTCTTTGGGAGCAACGGGTTCTTCGGCAGCAATTTCGACTTCAATAGCCTTTTTTAGGTTAAGTTTTAGAACTTGAGAAATTGGTAAACCTTCC
Organism: Microcystis aeruginosa Ma_MB_S_20031200_S102; assembly: GCA_007095845.1. Classification (GTDB taxonomy): domain Bacteria; phylum Cyanobacteriota; class Cyanobacteriia; order Cyanobacteriales; family Microcystaceae; genus Microcystis; species Microcystis aeruginosa_D. The sequence goes on along the minus strand of SFBI01000092.1, from coordinate 14,112 downwards.
ACCTCATTGATGAGATATTCTTGAGTTTCTGTTTCACGACGTTTTAGATAGACCGTTTTAAGCAGTGCCTCAATGCCATAACCCGTCACAATGTCGCCAATAATGATAGAGAGGCCTAAGACCCCAAGTCCACCAATTAGTCCCAGTGGACCGCCTAACCCAAAAAGTGCGTAAATCATAGGATAAGCAGTAGTGCTGGAGGCGGCAACGGCAATAATAAAAATAATGCCGGGGAGTCCAAGAGAAGCAAGTTTTTGAACAACTTCATCCAGAGAAATTCCCCAGGAGACAAGTTTTTTGTTGATTTCTGTGGGATTAATTCCGAGAAAATCATTGGGAATGGCTGTTTCAGTAGTTTCCGTCATTGATGAGACTCCTAAAATCACTAGGTTGGATTGGTTGGTCGGGATTTCAGTCATATAAAATCCATGGTAAGGCAAAAGAATACAAATCGGCTGTCTAGCAATCAGATGCCTTGCAGCATTCTACATTAGTCTTACCGTTCACACAACTTGTAGAAAGTCGTCAATTCTTAGATTAAATTCTGTTTAAAAGATAGAGGAGATTGGGGAGAAACAATTGATAACTGAGTTTTTAAAGTTGAATTGGCAGTTAACCATAGTCTTAAAAACGGGTTTGCTATTAAATCTCAAGGCAAACTTTTAATTCTTCGGCTAAAATCTGGACATGGGGTTCCACCATAATCGAGACATGATTTCCTAGTACGAAATGAATCTCAACTGGCTCTGTAGAAAATTCACTCCAGCCTAAAGAAGAATCCTCGCAATCTCCAGCTATTAAATCTTTATTTGGATCATCAGCTAATTCCTCACTGGCCCGTATAATCGTGATTTTACCAGGATAAATCTGTTTAGGGAGATAATCAATCAGACATAAACAGCTAGTTTTATAGGCTTGGACAATTTTTTCAAGCTGCCTAGTTTCCGCATTAGGAGGAAGCATATTAGCCAGTTTAAAAAAGTTTAAGGCATATTTTAATTGTTCCTCCACTGTTAAGACTTGAAGAGTTTTATAGGAAATATCGATGGTTTTATCTAAATAAACTTCGATACCTTTGCTGACTTCAGCTAACCACCGCGCATGATCCCAATTAATATAATCAAGCAAAATTTGTTTGTCTTTATAGGTGGGTGCTGAAGAATCAATGATTGCTAGTAATGCCACTTGTTCACCCTGATTAACCAACTGTTGAGCCATTTCAAAAGCCACATTACCACCGTAGGAATGTCCCCCCAAAAAGTAGGGTCCTTGGGGTTGTAAATCCTGCATGGCTTTAATATAAATACTGGCTATATCCTCAATGCGACTGATTTCTCCAAACTGTTGATAGAGATCATTTTCAAAACTGTAGAAAGGTTGATCTTTTCCTAAACAACGTCCTAAATGGTAAAAATAAAATGGTCGTCCTCCAGCGCCTGGAACACAGAAAAAAGGCGGCTTTGAACCCTGGGGTTGAATGGGAACTAAACAAGACTGGTTAGAGGAATCTGAATCAGTTTGGATAATGGTCGCTAACTGTTCAATAGTTGGGTTTTGAAATATTGTAGCCACGGCAATTTCTTTGCCTAACTGTTCTTTAATTTGGGTGATTAAATAAGGAGCTAAAAGGGAATGACCACCAAGGTCAAAAAAGTTATCCTGCACGCTAATTTTGTCAATCTTTAGCACTTTTGACCAGATTTGCACGAGGTTTAATTCTAACTGATTACGCGCTTCAATAAATCTGTCTGAATCACTGGTGTTACTGGGAGCTTTTAACGCACGGCGATCAATTTTTCCGTTAGCTGTTAAAGGGAAAAACTCCAGCAGCACAAAAGCACCAGTAACCATATAACCGGGCAATTTATCGCTAAGAAATTGACGCAAATCGCTACTTGTTAGCTTTACTCCTAGCTTAGGCACAATATAAGCAACTAACTGTTTTTCCCCGGGATTGTCTTCACGAACAATCACACAAGAAGACTGTACCGCATCATTTTGACTAAGTACAGCCTCAATTTCTCCCAATTCAATACGGAAGCCGCGAATTTTTACTTGATTGTCAATCCGTCCTACATATTCAATATTACCATCGGGTAAATAACGCGCTAAGTCTCCCGTTTTATATAATTTTGACGGCCCATTGTCCCCCTTATTAAGGGGGGTTGGGGGGATCACTTCATCCTTCTCAAAAGGATTAGGGATAAATTTTTCTTGGGTTAATTCGGGACGATTGAGATAACCTTTGGCTAATCCTGCACCAGCAATATGTAATTCTCCGACTACACCAATCGGGACAGGTTGCAGATTTTTATCCAGCAAATAGATTTGGGTATTAGCAATCGCTTTACCAATGGGAATAGTTGTCGCTGTAGAAGCTACGTTTTCCACTAAATACCAAGAAGAAAACGTTGTATTTTCCGTTGGACCATAGACATGAAGCAACCGTTGTGGCGCACCTTTTTCTAGTACCTCTTGTACCCATTTTGGTTCAACTGCTTCACCCCCAAATAGTAAGCATCGTAAGTTACTAAAAGCTTGGGGAACTAAATTAGCTAACTGATTAAAAAGTGCTGTGGTTAAAAATAAGATACTAATCTGATTTTCCTTTAAGCTTACTGCCAATTCTTGGGGTGAGAGCAGAACTGATTTAGCAATAATAATAATCTTAGCACCGTTAAGTAAAGCCCCCCAAATTTCAAAAGTAGCGGCATCAAAAGCAATATTAGACGCTTGCACAACGCGGTCATCAGGAGTAAACTGGATGTAATTGGTATTTAATACCAGTCGATTAACTGCTTGATGAGTGACGATAACACCTTTGGGTATTCCTGTAGAACCAGAAGTGTAAATAACGTAGGCTAAATTATCCGCAGAAACCCCGCTGTTAAGATTCTCCTGACTTGTCTGATTAATTTGTGGCCAATCTTTATCTAAACAGATAACAATAGCCTGATGATTTGGCAGGGAAGTCTGTAAAGATTCGCAGGTTAATATGATTTTAACCTGAGTATCTTGGAGCATGAAGCTAATGCGTTCTTGGGGATAATCTGGATCAATCGGAACATAAGCACCACCAGCTTTTAAGATTCCCAATAACCCCACAATCATCTCTAAGGAACGTTCTAGACAAATCCCCACTAATTCCTCTGGTTTTACTCCTAATTTTTGCAGGTAATGGGCTAACTGATTAGCTCGATTATTTAATTCATTGTAGGTTAATTGTTGCTCTGAATATACAACTGCTACTGCATCGGGTGTGCGTTTTACCTGTTCTTCAAATAACCGATGAATACATTTATCAGAGGGATAATCTGTATGAGTTTCGTTCCACAATGATAACAATTGATAACTTTCTTCATCACTTAACATCGGTAACTCAAAAATTCCCATATTGGGATTAGCTGCAATCGCAGTTAAGAGATTCTGAAAATGTTGCCCCATTTGGTTAATGGTGGGGGCAGCAAACAAATCGGTACTATAACACCAAACCGCTTCTAAACGATCAGAAACTTCCCAAAAATTTACCTCTAAATCAAATCGCGCTTTAAGCTCAACAGATAAAGGCAAATTCTCCATCTTTAAGCCAGATAAACTGGCCTCGGATTGGGGAGTATTTTGCAGTGAAAACATTACCTGTATCAAAGGATTATGACTTAAATCTCGGTTTAATTGTAATTTTTCTACTAACATTTCAAAAGGCAAATCTTGATGAGCATAAGCTGATAAAGTTGTTTGCTTTACTCGTTCTAATAACGCCAGAAAACTGGGATTTCCCCCTAAATCACCCCTTAAAGCTAAAGTATTGGCAAAAAATCCCATCAATTTCTCAATTGCCGAACTGTTACGATTAGCGATGGGAGAACCCACCAAAACATCTAATTGACCACTATAACGAGAAATTAGGACAAAAAAGGCCGCCAGTAAAGTCATAAATAGCGTTGCTCCTGACTCTTGACTCAACCGTTTGAGGCGTTGCGTTAAGTCTTGATTCAGGCGAAAAACCTGTCCATCACCCCGGAAACTAGGAATTGGAGGACGGGGATAATCCGTCGGCAATTCTAAAATATTAGGCGCATCTTGTAACTGTTTTTGCCAGTAATTAAGTTGACGGTCCAAGACTTCACCGGTGAGCCATTGACGTTGCCATACGGCAAAATCGGCGTATTGAATCGATAATTCAGGGAGAGGGGAAGGCAACCCCCGGACAAAGGCCGCATAAAGTTGAGATAATTCACCAAAGAAGATGCTCAAAGACCAACCATCGTAAATAATATGGTGCATCTTCAACAGCAATACATACTCTTGAGAACCCAGTTTAAGTAACTTAAATTGGACTAATGATTCCTTGGCTAAATCAAAGGGTTTTAAGGAGAAAGCAATCGCTATTTCTTGCAGATTTTCTGTTTGTTCATCCTTTGATAAATTTTGTAAATCTTGAAGGGGTAAACTGACGGGTGAAGGGGGAGCAATGCTCTGAATTGGTTGCCCTTCTACCATAGGAAAAGTGGTTCTTAAAATTTCGTGACGGCGAATTAGTTCACTGAGACTTTGTTCTAAAGCCAACAGATTGAGGTTTCCTTCTAACCGTAAAGCGTCTAACAGATTATAGGAATGACTATCGGGAGAAAGTTGCTGTAGAAACCAGAGTCGTTGTTGAGCAAAAGAGAGGGGTAAATCCTGATCCCGTGACACGGGAATAATCTCTAAATCAACAGCATTAGTCGGGATTTTAGCCGCTTTTAAAAAGTCCAAAATTTCAGGTTTTTTGGCGGCGATTTCTTCTTTAATTTCTGGGGTCATAACCCCTTTGGGAGCCTGAAAACGAAGTTTTTCGCCTTCCAGCCACAGTTTAATGTCTAAACCCTTTAAATAGGCTAAAAATTCTCCTACTTTCACTTACCAATTGCCTCCAAAGTTGTTGTTAAATTAGCTCTAAATCACGAAGTTTGCTCTGAGGATGAAAAAGTTGTTCAGATTGCTATTGACTAGGATCAATATTTGTCCTTTGCCGTTTTAGCTGTCTTGCTAAACTATTAAGAGCAGCTAAAACTTTAACTGTTTTTATAATTCACCTTCCTCATAATCTTCCAAGCTTTCAGTCATAACTGTTTCTCCAGGAGTAACGCTAAGAACTTCAATAATTTGAGCTAAATTAGCGATAGTTGGGTATTCCAGCAGATTTTGTAAAGACAATTCCACCGAGAAAAGATCGCGGGAACGGGAAATAACCTGAGTTGCTAACAAAGAATGTCCTCCCAATTCAAAGAAATTATCCTTAATCCCAATACGTTCGACTCCCAAAACTTCACTCCAAATTTGGGACATTTGGGTTTCAATCGGGGTACGAGGTGCGAGAAATCCCGTAGCTAAATTGCGCGTAGCTGTATCGGGGGTAGGCAAAGCCTGTCGATCTACTTTACCATTAGGAGTCAAAGGTAGGGCATTAAGCAAAACAAAAGCCTGGGGAACCATATAACTAGGTAGCTTTTGTTGGACAAATTCCCGCACCTGTGGCACTAACTTCTGGACTAATTTACCATATAGGGGATTATTCGTATAATCAGTCCAGGATTTGGGGATAATCGTCTCATCATCCCAAAAATTGGGGTATGGTTTTTCATCAATTTTATTTATTATCGGTTCTAGGATGGCATTCTGGCGACAGAAAACCACATCAAAAGAACCATCTTGACTACCTTCCCACCAACTGAGATGAACAGTGTAACCTAACTGTTCTCCCAGTTGCCACATTTGCTCAGGATTAATCCCTATACCGCTATTTTTTGCTAACAATTGCCGCAATTCTCCCACGGTTTTTACCCCCGGAGGATTTTCTAAACAGTCTAAAATTTGTAGTGCCTTTTGTAATCGTTGATTGGGTACATCTCTGATACCTAAATATTCTGGTTGTTCCAGTTTCAGTTTATCTTGTAGTTGCCCTACAGAAAACCGATCCCGCTGCCAATTTAGCCAAGGAATTGTCGTTTTTTGCCCATCAGTATCCAGATGTAAAGTAACATCATAGCGGAATTGGGTTAACTCATTGTCAGCCTGACCCCGTTTCGGTGCAATCTCTACCCAAGAAATTCGCGGAAAACGTTGTTTAAGCGCGATAAAGAACTGAGGTTCAATTAACAATTCTTCTTCGGTAGCTACACTTTGATTCACCTGTTTTTGCCATTGTTCAAGGGTTTTATTAGCTTCAGCGCGAGCTAATTGTACCGCCGCGTGGTAAGGCTCTAGTAAGGACAAACTACGAATATCACCTAAGAAAATCTTACCCCGATCTGCAATCGCCTTCACTGCTCCTGCGATAACTTGTAATAGATAATCCACACTAGGGAAATACTGAACTACAGAGTTAATCACTATTCGATCGAAAGTAGCTTGGGGAATACCGGTAAAATCATCGGCTGTTCGGTGTAATAATTTTACTTTGCCCTCTAAACCTTCAATGGTGCTACATAAATGTTCGAGGTTATTAATGGTAGCAGCGGAATAATCTGCTCCCCAATATTCCTGACAGTGTTTCGCCACACGGAATAGCAATAATCCACTTCCGCAACCAATTTCTAACACTCGTTGTGGTGGTTGATTTCCTAAAATTCGGCTCACTGTCTGATCAACCCATTCCCGCATTTCTGATGGGGGAATAGCTTGTCCTGTATAACTACTATTCCAACCACTAATATTAAAAGTGGGGTCCTCGGTTTGAGGTTGGGGTTTACTGTAGGATTCTTCGTAAATCTTTTGCCAATCACTAACATATTCACTCTGCCATTGAGCAAGCTGTTCAGGCAATACTTGACCCTTGAGAGCCGGAACTAAGTAGGCTACTAAATTAGTATTAAGCTGGTCATGATCATGATCACTTTTCTGATCAGCGCGAGCTATCACAACCGCTTCTTGTACTAAGGGATGTTGGCTCAAAACTGCTTCAATTTCCCCTAATTCGAGGCGGAAACCCCTTACTTTAACCTGATTGTCAATTCGTCCCAGATATTCAATTCTTCCATCAGGCAAATAACGAGCTAAATCTCCCGTTTTGTATAATTTTGACGGCTGCTCTCCCCCCTTATCAAGGGGGGTTAGGGGGGGATCAAGGGAGACAAACGGGTTAGAGATAAACTTCTCGGCGGTCAATTCTGGGCGATTCAAATAACCTCTGGCTACCCCTGCTCCTCCGATGTGTAATTCCCCCGGTACACCGATAGGAACCGGTTGTAAATGGGAGTCTAAAATATAAACCTGCACATGAGGAATTGGCCGACCAATAGTTATTTTTTCATCGAAAGGCGTACATTTAGCTACCGTTGCACAAACACTTCCTTCTGTGGGTCCATAACCATTAAAGAAGTTTCGTCCCTGGGACCATTTTTTCACCAATTCAGGAGAGCAAGCTTCCCCGGCGACAATAATAGTTTGCAGAGAGGAAAGATTTTCCCAAGGTAGCACTGCTAAAGCTGATGGCGGTAGAGTAATATGAGTAATCTTATTATCTCGCAATTGCTTGATTAAGGGTACACCTGGCATTAAATTGTCTTTACTTGCTAAATAAAGTGTCGCTCCTGCTCCCAAAGCCATTAAAACTTCTGAAATACAGGCATCAAAACTAAAAGAAGCAAATTGAAGCACTCGACTCTGAGAAGACACAGCAAAAGTCTCAATTTGCGCTAGAGCAAGGTTACACAACCCTTGATGTTCAACCATCACCCCTTTAGGTTTACCCGTAGAACCAGAAGTATAAATTACATTAGCCAAATTAGAAGCTGTTACCTTCCCCGTCAGATTATCCCGGTTCATTGGTTTAATTTCTTGCCAAATTTCAGCTAAAAATACAGTTTTAGCTTGATGATTTGGGAGTTTATCAATCAGTGAACTTTGGGTTAGTAATAAAGGTACTTGACTATCCTCTAACATAAATTGTAGGCGTTCTTGAGGATATTCTGGGTCAAGGGGTAGATAGGCAGCACCGGCTTTAAGGATGCCTATTAATGCCACAATCATATCTAAAGAGCGCTCTACACATAAACCGACTATTACCTCGGTTTCTACACCTAAAGAGCGTAAATAGTCAGCTAATTGATTGGCCTGACTATTTAATTCTGCATAGGTCAACTGTTGATTTTCAAAGACTACTGCTACCGCGTCAGGGGTACGCGCTGCTTGTTCCTCGATCAATTGATGAATACACTTGTTATAGGAGTAATCAGCTTTTGTCTCATTCCACCCCTCTAATAGTTGATACTCTTCCTCTGGATTTAATAAGGGTAGTGAAGCTACTGATTGACGGGGATTTTCCACAATTGCCGCCAACAAAGTCTTAAAATGAGTCATCATACGGACAATAGTTTCAGCATCAAATAAATCCCTGTTATAAGAGCAAAAACCGCCTAATCCTTCCGGTGCATCCCAGAGGTAAACTTCTAAGTCAACCCTGACTGAATCAAGTCCCGATGGTATCTCCTCAATGTTTACTCCGGGTAAATCCCAGGGAGAACTAGGAGCATTCTGAAGGGCAAAAACTATCTGTGTTAAAGGATTACGATCTAAATGACGCTCAATTTGTAATTTTTCGACTAACATCTCGAAGGGTAAATCTTGATGGTCGTAAGCATCTTGAGTAGTTTGTCTGACTTGCGCGAGAAAATCTTCAAAGGTCGGGTCTTGAGATAAATCAAATCTTAACACTAAAGTATTGACAAAAAAGCCGATTAACCCTTCAATTTCGGTGCGGTTACGGTTAGCAATTGGTGAACCAATTACCACATCTGTTTGTTGACTATAACGAGATAGTAACACAGCAAAACCCGCCAGTAATGTCATAAAAAGAGTGCTACCGGACTCTTGACTAAGTTTTTTCAATTGTTGCGTTAGTTGACTATCTAGTTGCAGTCGCTCCGTCCCACCGCGAAAACTTTGAATTGCTGGCCGGGGACGGTCTGTGGGAAGTTGGTGTAGTAGGGGAATCCGGGTTAATTGTTGCTTCCAGTAGCTTAATTGACGGTCTAATACTTCATTAGTTAACCATTGACGCTGCCACACGGCAAAGTCAGCATACTGTATTGATAAATCAGGTAAATCTGCTTTTGTCCCGGTGCAGAAACTTCGATAATAGACCGATAATTCGTCCACTAAAACACCTATTGACCAACCATCCGCCGCAATATGGTGAATGGCTAATAATAGGACATATTCCTCTGTCTGCAATTGCCATAATTTGACTCGTAATACTGACCCTGCTTCGAGATCAAAGCGTTCGGATGCTGCTGCTAATAACAGGTTTTTTACCTGTTGCTCAGAATGACTGAGGTTTTGCAGATTGACAACTGGTAAGGTGAAAGTTACATTAGGATCGATCGCTTGTATTGGTTGGTTATCTTTGAGTTTAAATTGAGTCCGTAGGGGTTCATGGCGTTGAATAATTGCTTGGAAAGCTTTTTCTAAGGCCTTAATATTGAGATTTCCGCGCAAACCCATGGTTAAATCAATAGTATAAGCCCCACTTTCCCCTTCTAATTGATTCACAAACCAGAGACGTTCCTGGGCCCAGGATAGGGGAATATCATCCTCTCGATTAACGGGGACAATTGATGGTAGCTTTAACCCTAAACCTGTTTGCAGTTCTTTTAAAATTACCCCACTTAACTGAGCAATGGTTGGCGATTCAAACAGATAACGCAAGGGTAAAACAATCTCAAAGGTTTCCTGTAAACGAGAAATAACTTGAGTTGCCAACAGAGAATGGCCCCCTAATTCAAAGAAATTATCCTCAATACTGACTCGTTGTAATTTCAGTACCTCAGCCCAAATCTGCGCCATTTTTTCTTCAATGGCATTACGGGGAGCGATATATTCACCTTGGCTCTGTAAATCGGGAACAGGTAAAGCACGGCGGTCGATTTTGCCATTAGGAGTTAAGGGGAAAGCATCAAGAAGAACAAACGCAGTAGGAACCATATAATCGGGTAATTTTGCTCGCAAAAATTGCCGTATTTCGTTAATTGTCAGGTTGATTTCGGGTTGCGGTACGACGTAAGCAACTAAGCGTTTATCCCCCGGATTATCTTCACGAACAATCACACAAGAAGACTGTACCGCCTCATTTTGGTTGAGTAAGGCCTCAATTTCTCCCAATTCAATGCGGAAACCGCGAAGTTTTACTTGATTGTCAATCCGTCCTAAATACTCAATATTACCATCGGGTAAATAACGCGCTAAGTCTCCCGTTTTATATAATTTTGACGGCTCATTGCCCCCCTTATTAATGGGGGTTGGGGGGATTACTTCATCCTTCTCAAAAGGATTAGGGATAAATTTTTCTTGGGTTAATTCGGGACGGTTAAGATAACCCCGCGCTAATCCCAGACCCCCAATATGTAATTCTCCTACTACACCAATCGGAACAGGTTGTAAATGGGAGTCTAAGATATAAACTTGGGTGTTAGCAATGGGACGACCAATAGTTACTTTCACAGTTTCATCTGTCCATTTTTCTACCGTGGCACAAACGCTGGTTTCTGTCGGTCCATAAGCATTAAAGAAATTTCTCCCTCTGGCCCATTGTTTACTCAATTCTTCTGAACAAGCTTCTCCCCCCACAATAATTGTTTGTAACTCTGGTATTTCTTCTAGGGGCAAAGCTGCTAAGGCTGAGGGGGGTAAAATAATATGAGTAATACCATAATCTTTTAATCGCCCCATTAATGGCAACCCAGGCATTAAAGCGTCTTTTGTGTCTAAATAAAGGGTTGCACCTGCTCCTATTGCCATGATAATTTCCCAGATAGAAGCATCAAAATTGAGGGAAGCAAACTGGAGAAGGCGAGAGTTTGACTGTAAGTTAAAGGTTTTAATTTGCTCTGTGGCTAGGTTAAATAGTCCCCGATGTTCCACCATTACCCCTTTGGGTTTTCCTGTAGAACCAGAGGTATAAATGAGATTAGCTAAATTATTGGCTGTTACTACTCCTGTGAGGTTATCTTGGCTATTTTGATTGATTTCTTCTGTGAATCTATCTAACAAGATTAGCCGCGCTTGATGTTCGGGTAGTTTATTGATTAATCCCTCTTGAGTGAGCAAGAATGACAGTTGAGCATCAGCGATGGCAAATTGTAGCCGTTCACTGGGATAATCTGGGTCGAGAGGGACATAAGCACCACCAGCTTTTAAGATTGCTAATAATCCCACTATCATCTCTAAGGAACGCTCAAGGGAAATGCCGACTAAAGTATCAGCTTTTACTCCTAATTTCCGCAAATAATGGGCTAATTGATTAGCTCGATTATTTAACTCATTGTAGGTTAATTGTTGACCTGAACAGACCACCGCTACCGCGTCGGGTGTGCGTTTTACCTGTTCCTCAAATAACTGATGAATACACTTATACTCAGGATAGTCAACTTGAGTATTATTCCACTCAATTAATAACTGATGAGTCTCGCTTTCTGTCAGTAAGGGTAATTGGGAAATCTGCGCTTGAGGATTGGCCACAATTCCCCCTAATAAGTTGAGAAAATGCCCTGACAATCGCTCAATAGTGCTACTCTCAAACAAATCAGTATTATATTCCCAGACACCTTTTAAGCCATCATCTGTGCTAACCATAGCTAAGGTTAAATCGAACTTAGCTGTGGTATTTTCTGGAGGCAAATCTGTCACCGTTAATCCCGTCATTGCAATCTCAGACTTGGGTGTATTTTGCAGGACAAAAGCGACTTGAAATAGGGGAGTATGGCTCAAATCCCTTTCCGGTTGCAACGCTTCGACTAACATTTCAAAGGGTAAGTCTTGGTGTGCATAAGCATCCATTGTCACTTCCCGAACCCGGGTTAATAACTGACTAAAACTCGGATTATCTGATACATCCGTCCGCATCACTAAAGTATTAACAAAGAAGCCGATTAACCCCTCAATTTCGCTGCGATTACGGTTAGCAATGGGAGTTCCTACCAAAATATCACTTGACCCTGTATAACGATACAGTAAAGCATCAAAAGCAGCCAACAGCGTCATAAATAATGTCACCCCTTGTTGGCGACTCAATTCAGTCAAAGCTTGGCTAAGTTTGGGGGACAGGGAAAATTCTTGCTGAGTACCGACAAAGCTTTGCACCGCAGGTCGAGGGTGGTCTGTGGGAAGAGATAATAATGGGGGTGCAGCTGTTAGTTGATTTTGCCAGTAATTTAATTGACTTTGTAGGACATCCCCTTGTAACCATTGTTTTTGCCACAGTGCAAAATCTCCATACTGAATCGGTAAGGGAGCTAAATTTACGGGTTGATTCTGCACATAAGCATTATATAAGCTGGTCAATTCGTGAATCAACACTTCGATTGACCAACCATCACTAATAATGTGGTGCATACAGACTAATAAGAGATGTTCCGTCTCCGATAGCACCAATAAAGTGATTCTGATTAAAGATTCTTTGGCTAAATCAAAGGGTTGAGTGGCTTGTTTTTGCTTTAATTGCTGTGTTTTTTCTGCTTGCTCCTGGATGGGTAAATCTTGTAAATCAACGACCGATATTGTCTCCCTTGCTGTTTGAATAATCTGAGTCGGTTGTCCATCAATCGTGACAAAATTAGTCCGTAGTACCTCATGGCGATCGCAAATTTCTTGTAAACTTTGTTCTAATGCCTTTTGATTGAGGTTGCCTCGGAAATGCAACACCATCGGTATATTATATAAAGCGCTATTTGGTTGCAATTGATCTAAAAACCATAAACGCTGTTGAGCAAAAGATAGAGGTAGTTCTGTATCCTTAGTTCTCGGTAAAATGGGGGGTACTGTTAGCGTCAGATTTTGCTGCTGTAATTGTCCAATAAGATGCGCTAATTCGGCCACCGTCGCTGCACCAAATAAACTCCGCAAAGGTAGTTCTATTTTAAATAAACTCCGAATCCGGGAGACTAATTGAGTTGCGAGGAGAGAATGACCGCCAATTTCAAAGAAATTATCATAAATTCCCACTTGCTCTACTTTGAGTATTTCTGTCCAAATTTGCACCAACATCTCTTCAATTCCATTGCGTGGTGCTACATATTGATCCCGACGATTACCTATCTTATCTGGTGCGGGTAAAGCGCGACGATCTACTTTACGATTAGTAGTAAGGGGCAAAGATTCCAGAAAAACAAAAGCTTGAGGAACCATATACAAAGGCAATTTACTGGACAGAAACTGACGCAGTTCACTAATCATCGGTATCCGTTCATAATGAGCTACTATGTAGGCGACTAAATATTTATCCCCCGGAGTATCTTCCCGAATAATTACACAGGATGTTTGTACATCAATATTTTGGTTAAGTACCGCTTCAATTTCTCCTAACTCAATACGGAATCCGCGAATTTTAACCTGATTGTCAATCCGGCCAAAACATTCAATATTACCATCGGGTAAATAACGCGCTAAATCTCCCGTTTTATACAACCGATTGAAAGCCGCATTAGCAAAGGGATTATCAATAAATTTTTCAGCAGTTAATTCGGGACGATTCAGATAACCCCTCGCTAAACGAACACCGCATAAATGCAATTCTCCCTTAACTCCAATGGGTACAGGTTGCAGATTTTGATCCAAGATATATGCTTTTGTGTTAGCAATGGGACGACCAATCAGCACTGAATTGATTTTTTCTGACTGATAATCTAGCAAGTCATGAACTATAGCGGTTACAGACGCTTCTGTGGGGCCATAGACGTTAATACATTCAACCCGTTTCCCGACCATTTGTCGCCAAATATTGACGGTTTCTGGTAACACTGCATCCCCTCCCACGGCCACAACTCGCAGACTTGATGGTACAGTAGCTAATGATTGGGAAACGGCGATTGCCCATTCATGCCAATAGGCGGGGGTAATATTTAAAACAGTGAGGCTTTCTTGTTCGATAAAATCAGCAAAATCAGTCAAAGTTGCGAACATTTGCCCCGGCCTTAAAACCACTGTGCCACCTTTTAACCAGGTGGGAAAAATCTCCTCAGCAGCGACATCAAAGCCAAAGGAAGCAAACTGTAAAACGCGATCAGATTCTGTTAAACCGAATACTTCACTAATGCCCCAACTATGATTAACTAAGGCTGCGTGAGTTAACATCACTCC
>SFBI01000091.1 GCA_007095845.1 Microcystis aeruginosa Ma_MB_S_20031200_S102 | reverse complement strand
ATAACTGATAACTGATAACTGATAACTGATAACTGATAACTGATAACTGATAACTGATAACTGATAACTGATAACTGATAACTGATAACTGATAACTGATAACTGATAACTGATAACTGCTTAAACCCAAGAATGGAGAGCGCGTAATTGGGGCGTTTTTTTAGCTTGGTGCGTCTGCATTCTTTGTAAAACATCATCAAGAATTGTCACCGCTTCCCGGATATATTCCCCCTTATTCAGCATGACACATTCAGCCCTTTCGGCCATAGCGGCATCGGTAATCTCGGCCCGGGAGGGAATACTTTTCTTGACCAGATTTTCTAGGACTTGGGTAGCCCAAATTACTGGAATATGGGCTGCTTCGCATAACCAGAGAATTTCCTCTTGAATTTCTGCGAGTCTTTGATAGCCAATTTCTACAGCCAAATCACCCCGGGCAATCATCACCCCAAAAGGTTGTTTACCGGCGGCATGGATGATTAATTCCGGTAGATTTTTCACGGCTAAAGGTGTTTCTATTTTGGCCACAATTGCTTTTTGTAGCCAAGCATCCCCTAAACGACTTTGTAACTCTAGCTGTAGTGTCTCGATGTCGCTGGCTTTTTGTACAAAAGAGTAACCGATAATATCGGCATTTTCGGCAATAAAATCTAAATCTTGCCGGTCTTTTGCGGTCAAAGGATCGATATTTAAGACGGTATCGGGGAAATTTAGGCCTTTATCTGCTTTGAGTTTTTCCCCTTTTTCCCTAGCGTGGGTAATTTTTAGTAAAAGACCTTCTGGCATTATGGCAATAACTTCAGCCCCAATATGACCATCATCAATCCAAACTTTCGCCCCGACGGGAATTTGGGGAATAATTTCCGGTTGGGAACAATTAGCCTGAAAATACTGAGGATGGGCAGTATGGGGCGGTTGGGTGGTTAAGAGAAGAAAATCCCCTTGATATAATCTGGTTTGGGACTGGGGGGCTAAAATCTGCTCTAAACGGATTTTTGGGCCGGCTAAGTCCATATAAACTTTACAGGTATGTCCATTGACTAAATTTTCGGGATTTTTGACCGCCTCGCGCAGATTTTCGATCATTCCCTGCCACTCTTTGGGTCCATCATGGGCGCAATTAATGCGAATACAGTCCATCCCGCAACGCAGTAATTGAGCGATAAAATCGGGGTCGGTTGCCGCTTCCGTCGGCATTGTCACCATAATTCGCACCCGACGCCGGGGGGAAGGCAGACCGAAAACTTCGGCGCTATGGGAGGCTAAAAGTTGATCTCCTTGG
The DNA here is from genome assembly GCA_007095845.1 of Microcystis aeruginosa Ma_MB_S_20031200_S102. Taxonomy (GTDB): domain Bacteria; phylum Cyanobacteriota; class Cyanobacteriia; order Cyanobacteriales; family Microcystaceae; genus Microcystis; species Microcystis aeruginosa_D. The sequence continues at coordinate 14,333 of SFBI01000091.1, read as the reverse complement.
AAAAATGCCTCTAAAGGCGGATGTTTGGGTAATAATGAGGCTTCTTGATGACAAACCGCCCCTAAAGTGGCAATTACCGCATCGAGGGTCGGTAAAACTTTCGATTCAATCCGGCCTAGGGAAGATAATCCCCAGGGCATTAAAGCTAATTGCAAATCCCGGATATCTTCTTGTCTCAGGGCGAGATAATAGGCTAAATTACGGGTGCTAGGTTGAAAATTATCCTTTTCAATCAGGTTTTTCCACTGCTGCAATTTTTCCTCTCCTTCCACTGTCACAAAATGCCGTAACTTTTGCAGATGATGGAGGAGAGTTTGAGGGTAGGATAATTGTTCTCGTTTGAGTTGTTCTGAGAGAGTTAAAGACATAAAATTAAGTAAAAAGTAAAAATCGTCAATTACTAAGGCAATACTCGCCTAGAAAATGATCACTGTCGCCGCTTATATTGATTTTGGCTGGTTATGGGGTCAGTTCTCAGGTATAATCTCTCTGTTTCTATACTAAGCAAATATCCCGCCTCTGGAAGTTAATTTTTGCTACGATTTATGTCGGTTATCTTCATGGTGAGTTGGGAAGTTTTCATTTTGGGGAGTCGGTGGTGGGTGGTCGATACTAGAAAAGCTAGGTTTATCGGTGAAAAATTATCGATAAGCTTCCCTGTCTTATGCCTTTGATATTATTAAAAATAATGGCGGAAATTGGCTGGACAAATTATCTTTTTTGAGCTATATTAAAGTTGCCTAGAGTTATTAGTAACTACAGTATTAAGTTTTATGAAGGGAGGGAATGCTCCAGAATCGCGACTATAATGATTAAACAGATCATTCCTGTGTCGGCGAGAGCGAGAAAATATGTCTGCCACTGAATACGAAGCAATTATCGGTTTAGAAACCCACTGTCAACTGAACACCAGAAGCAAGATATTTTGTTCCTGTCCTACCAACTTCGATAGTCCCCCCAATACTAACGTCTGTCCCGTCTGTTTGGGTTATCCGGGGGTATTACCCGTCCTTAACCAAGAAGTCCTGGCTAGTGCCGTTAAACTGGGATTAGCTATCGATGGTAAAATCACATCTCACAGCAAATTCGATCGCAAACAGTATTTTTATCCCGACCTGCCGAAAAATTATCAAATTTCCCAGTATGATCTCCCTATTGTCGAACAGGGTCAACTAGAAATCGAGATCGTCGATAAAAAAACTAAGGAAGTGAGCCGCAAAATTATCGGCATTACCCGTCTGCACATGGAAGAAGACGCAGGAAAACTAGTTCATGCTGGCAGCGAACGTCTCTCCGGTTCCACCCATTCCCTCGTGGATTTTAATCGTACAGGTGTACCATTATTGGAAATTGTCTCAGAACCGGATTTACGCACCGGCACCGAAGCGGCGGAATATGCCCAAGAATTACGGCGTTTAGTGCGTTATCTCGGCATCAGTGACGGTAATATGCAGGAAGGTTCCCTGCGCTGCGATGTCAATATTTCCGTTCGCGAAAAAGGCGCTAAAAAGTTCGGGACTAAGGTAGAAATCAAAAATATGAACTCCTTTAGTGCTATCCAAAAAGCCATAGAATACGAGATCGATCGACAAATTGAAGCGATCGAAAATGGCGAATTAATCGTACAGGAAACCCGTCTTTGGGAAGAAGCTACTCAACGGACGATTAGTATGCGGAAAAAAGAAGGTTCTAGCGATTATCGCTATTTTCCCGAACCGGATTTACCCCCCCTAGAAGTCTCCCCCGAACAGTTAAAAGCTTGGGCGGAAGAATTACCGGAATTACCCGCTCGTAAACGTCGTCGTTATGAAGAAGAATTTGGTCTTTCCCCCTACGATGCTAGGGTTTTAACCGATGATCGCACCGTGGCCGAATATTTTGAAACTGCCGTAATTGCCGGGGCAAATGCGAAATTAGTCGCTAACTGGATCAGTCAAGATATCGCCGCTTACTTAAATAATAATAAGCTGACGATCACAGAAATTGCCCTGCAAGCGTCAGACTTAGCGGAATTAGTTAAACTGATTGAAACGGGAACAATTAGTGGCAAAATTGCTAAGGAAATTTTACCGGAACTTCTCACCGAAGGCGGTTCACCCAAAGCGCTGGTGGAAAAGAAAGGATTAATACAAATTTCTGACACTTCTGCGATTGAAAAACTGATCGAGGAAATTATCGATGCTCATCCAAGCGAGTTAGAAAAATTCCGGGCGGGTAAAACCAATCTTAAGGGATTTTTTGTCGGTCAAGTCATGAAAAAAAGCGGCGGTAAAGCCGATCCTAAATTAACTAGCCAAATCTTAGATCAAAAACTTTCTGGTTAGTTATATTCAGTGATCAGTAATCAGTAGAAATTATGAATTATGAATTATGAATTATGAATTATGAATTTGGGAGGGGGGAGAATAAATAAAAACACTCTCCCGAACACTGTCTCCTCTCTCCTGTTTCCTGTCTCCTGAGAGCTAAAATAACCGATAACTGAAAATGCCAAATTCCCCAACAAACTCGCAATTAAAGCCTAATAGCCCAAAAATTCTCGCTGTTGTCAATGGTAAAGGTGGTGTGGGTAAAACCACCACTGCGGTTAATTTAGCGGCAATTTGGGGGCAGAATCAGCGTGTTTTGCTGGTGGATGCGGATCCGCAGGGTTCCTCCACTTGGTGGGTAGAAAGAAATCAAGCGGGTATGGTATTTGATTTAGCCAAGCAAATTAATACAGAGAAATTAGGAGAATTGCGTCAAATTATCGAGTACGATCTGATCGTGATTGACACACCACCGGCTTTACGTTCCGAATTACTTACGGCAGTCATAGCAGAATCAGATTATTTGATTTTACCGACTCCTCCCGCACCGATGGATTTAATGGCCTTAATTGACACGGTACGCACGGCAGTTAAACCCCTAGGAATTGCCTATCGGGTTTTGTTAACAAAAGTGGATTCCCGTAGTCTTAAGGAAACTTTAGAAGCACAAAATACTTTATTAGAATTAGGTATTCCCGCCTGTCATGCTTTTGTCAGAAATTATAAGGCCCACGAAAAAGCCGTTTTAGATGGGGTTGCTATTACCAATTGGCGGGGTAAAAATGCCCAAGAAGCCAGCGCCGATTATCGTCGTGTGGCCGAAGAATTAGAAAGGGATTGGTAGATTTATGGACAGGTTTTCTAAGGACAATATTTTTGCAGTAAAGAAATCACTAAATCTAGACCATCGGGCTGAACTTGAATAGTATAGGCTTCGGCTTCAATTTGTCTGCTAAAACCCTGATAATTCATAAAAAATCTTCTGGTCATTGCCGGTGGTTCTATGGCTAAATTAAGAGCTTTAACTGTTTTGCCACCATGACAAAGTTGAGCGGCATGGACAGCTTCATGAATTAATGTTGGTCGAGCAATACCTAAGTCAAAAACTAGGGGATGAATCCAAATAATTCTAGTTTTACTATCAAATAAACCGTAGGCTCCTCGCACTGGTGGTGGGGCAAGTTTGACGATAAAATTGTGTTTTTCTAGAGCTTTTTGCAGCAGTAAAAAATCAGGATTCGCCGCCGCTAAATTTTCTCCCGCAGCTAATTGTATCCCTAGAAAAACAGCAGCAATTGTGTAATAAATGCCCATCGGGTGATAGTTCCTATTAAAGAAAAATCAAAATTAGCAGGAGGTTATTCATTGATGAATCGAACCATCGGGGAGAATTGTTCCCGTTAAAATTGCTCCAGTTAATTTCACCATAATACGCTTACCAAAGCCAATTTTTGCCCCGCGTAAATCTGCCGCCGACAGATCTGCCCCACTTAAATCCGCTCCGATGAGATTGGCTTCCTGTAAATTTGCGCCTTTAAGGTTAGCTTCGAGGAGATTGGCGCGAAAAAGATTAGCTTTGTACAGATTAGCCTTTTCTAGGTTAACTTTGTGCAGGAAGCTATCGCTTAAGTCGGCATGGCTTAAATCTGCCCCGATGAGACTGCGACTAGAGAAATCTTTTTCCTTCAGGTTGGCTCCCTGTAAATCGGCTCCGTTTAAATCCCGATAGTGAGGGCGCCAGGCGGCATGATTGTGGACCTGATGGTTATTCTGGGAGTGGCTGTGTTGACTATGGGTTTGTTGACTATGGGTTTTATGACTGTGGGTTTGGGAATTTTGGCTGGGTTGGCTAGAGTGAGGCTGATAGGGGGACGCAGTTTTATAGGCGTGGGCGGGCTGTTTTTCAGTTTTAGGGGGGGAATTGGAGCGTTTAGGAGAATTTTGATGAATTTGCCGTAATTGTTCCCTAGCTTGGTTAATTTCTTGCAGTTTAGCGGTGGCTTTTTCCAAAAGACGCTGATTATCTTTGGGAATGCGATCGGGATGCCAAATAAACACCAAATCTTTGTAGGCTTGATTGATCTCATCGAGAGATGCCCCATGATCTAACCCTAAAACTTTATAGTATCGCTCCAATTCTTTCATCATCGAAGTCCTAATACAAGGATAAAAGCATTAACGGCCACAATTTCTCTGAGTCTTGTCGGATTTTCTAGGAGAGGATTTCTTTCAGGATAATTTGACTCTGGGAGAGTTGCCATAAAATTTGAAAAAATGTCTGGTAATTAAGAAAATCTCGTTTTTCTATCCTGTTTTGTGGCGTAACTGTATAGCACATAACAGCAAAATTAGCAAACTTTTGATACAAAACTTAATTTTTGCTGTGGGGAATGATGAAGTGGGGTGTGGGGTGTGGGGAAGTGGGGAAGTGGGGAAGTGGGGAAGTGGGGAAGTGGGGAGATTTGGTCAGTTATCAGTGAACAGTAAACAGTAATCAGTGAAAAGACAGCACTGTTGTTGTCGTCCATATGCTGCTCACTTAACACTCCAGGTTCTTCGGTTTGTGTTATGCAATGGACGAGGTTATAAGGGATGAAATCCTTATAGAGAAAGACATTTAGCGATTTTTGTCAATTGTTTTTGCTCTAGAACGAACTAATCAATTAAGTCTCTTGCCAGATAAGGATTTAGTCGATTTATGCCACCCGATGGAACCATCCCAAGTAACCACTGATAACTGATAACTGATCACTGATAACTGAAAAAGCTGCCTCCCGACTGCTGTATGATAAAACTTGTCCCGATAGGATAAATCAAGGTCGTGAAATTTGGTCAGTGGGTGGGGTTTATCTGTTTAATAATGGCTCTCTATGTATTGTGGCAGATTCGACAGCTATTATTATTGATTTTTATGGCGATCGTGTTTACCGTAGCCTTAAATAGATGTGTAAAAGGATTGCAGAGATTGGGGATTAAAAGAGGTTTGGCTATTTTAATTACCCTGCTGACGAGTCTAGCAATTGTGATTTTATTTTTTATAATTATTGTTCCCCCCTTTATCGAACAGTTTCACAAATTAATTGAGCTTTTACCGAAAGCTTGGGATTTAGTCCGCAATAACTCGATTCAATGGCGACAACAATTTCAATTTGATTGGTTGCCATCGCTGCCGAATTTAACTGATTTAGTCCAGCAGTTACAACCTTTAGGAACTTTTGTTTTTAGTAACTTTTTTACCTTCTTTTCTAACTCAGTTGCGGCAATTTTACAATTATTATTCGTGCTGGTGTTAGCAATTATGATGTTAGCCAACCCCCAACCCTATCGACAAGCTTTCCTAAAATTATTTCCTAACTTCTATCGTCGTCGTGCCGAGGAAATTCTTACCCTATCGGAAGCGGGTTTGGGTAATTGGTTGTTGGGAATTGCCATTAGTTCAACTATGGTGGGATTATTCAGTGGTTTCGGTCTTTTTGTTCTACAAATCAATCTAGTTCTCGTTCATGCTATCCTAGCAGGATTGCTCAATTTTATCCCTAATATCGGACCGACTGCTAGTGTGATTTTTCCCATCCTCATTGCTGTTATCGATGCACCTTGGAAAATTGTCGCTATTCTGATTCTCTATTTTATTATCCAAAATGTCGAAAGTTATTTGCTGACACCCACTGTCATGGCTAAACAGGTATCTTTATTACCGGCAATTACCCTAATCGCTCAAATTTTCTTTGCTCAAATGTTTGGCATCTTGGGTTTATTATTGGCTTTACCTTTGACAGTGGTAGTAAAAACATGGTTAGATGAATTATTATTCAAAGACATTTTAGATCAATGGGATCACGTCCATAACAAATCTTAAATAATCTCAGCAAAAACTATGAAATTAATCATTCTTACTTTCTTTATTTTATCTAATGTTTTTGCTGCTCTCCCAGCTAAGTCTGAAACGGTTCTGGAAAAAATTAAACGCACGGGATTATTAGAAGTAGCGATGAGAGAAGATGCCATTCCGTTTGGCTATCGAGATAGTAATAATAATTTACAGGGATTGTGCTTAGATTTTATCCAATTGCTTAGAGAGGAACTTAAGCAAAAATTAAACCTCCAGATCATCAGTGTCAAAATTTATAAATCGACTTTATTTAATCGCTTCCAGTTATTGGAAAATAAAACCGTTGATTTTGAGTGTGGTCCGAATAGTATCAGAAAAAATATACCTGATGGTGTCAGTTTTTCTCGTCCTTTTTTTGTGACGGGAACTCAGTTTTTAGTTCGGAGTGATAATCAGAAGAATTTTAACTTTTCTTCGTCCCTAGAAGGTATAAGTATTGGAGTTTTGCGAGATACCACCACTCAAGAATTATTAAGACAAAAATATCCTCTTGCTACCTATCAAGAATTTCAAGGAGTGACGGGAAGACTGCGAGGTATCCAAAGTTTAAGAAGGAATAGAATAGATGCTTTTGCTAGTGATGGGATTCTGCTAATTGGAGAAGCTGTCATTCTCGGTTTATCCCTAGGAAAAGATTATCAACTTATCCCCCGCAATCCTTTAAATTGTGATTATTATGGTTTTATTCTTCCCGCTAATGATACCCAATGGCAAGAGTTTATTAATGGGGTTATCGTCACCAGTGAGAACAGAAATATTTTTAAAGCATGGTTTACTGAAGTTGCTTCCTATTTTAGAGATACCTGGCAGTATTGTCGTAACAATCCCGAAAAATCCCAGTAAAACTTAACGATTATGCACAAAAAAAATGATTTATTTTGGTTAATTAGTTGCGCGACAATAATCCTGTTTATTTGCAGTGCTATCAGACATATTTTATTTCAATCTAATGCTCTCGATCTTGGTTGGTTCGATCAGGGAGTTTACTTAATTTCTCAAGGTAAACCACCGATTATATCTTTTGTTGGCTACCATATCTTAGGCGATCATATCGCTTTTATTCTCTATCCTATAGCCTTACTTTATAAAATTTATCCTAGCGTTTATTGGCTGCTTTTCTTACAAGCTTTTTCCCTTTCCCTTGCCGTTTTTCCCCTCTGGCAATTGGCAATACAAGCGGGATTAAAAGAAAAACAAGCTTATACATTAGCCTTAGTTTATCTGCTCTATCCCCTGATTTTTAATGTTAATCTCTTTGATTTTCATCCGGAAGTTATCGCAGTGCCAGCCATTTTTTGGACGGTTTTAGCGGCAAGATTAAATAATCTCTGGGGATTTTGTCTAGGAATTATTATTATTCTCGGTTGTAAAGCAATTCTCTCTTTAACATTGTTGGGAATGGGTATCTGGTTACTTCTCTGGGAAAAGAAAAAAATCCCCGGAATAATTGCTATTATTACCGGCATTCTTTGGTTTATTATCGCCACGAAATTATTAATCCCTCTCCTGACAGGAAAATCGGCAGTTATTGAAATGGCTGATTCTCGATATAGTTATCTAGGAGATAGTTTACCAGCAATTATCTTTAATCTTTTCCTCAAACCCGATCTTGTCTTAGGAAAAATCTTTACTGGCAATAATCTAGAATACCTCATCCTATTATTTATTCCCTTAGTTTGGGGTTTATCCTGGCGCTATTCTACCCCAATAATTGCCGCTATTCCCGCACTCGCTTTAAATTTATTAGCAGATCATGCCCCACAAAAAAACTTAACCACTCAATATTCCCTGCCAATTTTGCCCTTTTTATTTCTAGCGGTTATCGCCACTTTAGCCCATAATGGTAACTGGTTAAAAAAACCTAAATGGATAATTACTTGGGCAACTATTGCCTTTTTTGCCTTAGCTAAATACGGCTATTTTTGGTCACTGTATTTAAATTCCCTCGATACTTGGTCCGCCACCCAAAAAGCTCTCACTCAAATTACCACCAGTGAGAGTGTCTTGACTACTTCTAGAATTGCCCCCCATCTTACCCATCGAGAAATGATCAAATTAGCGATCGAAGGTTCCCAATCCCTAGATTTAAATCAATTTAATTATATCCTACTCGATCGCCGTCATCCCGGTTGGTCTAGTTCACCAGAACTAATTGATGATCACTTAAATAAACTGAATCAAAATGAGAACTTCCGGTTAATCCTTAATCAGGATGATGTGTTTTTATATCGGGCCTTGACAACCCCTCAAGAAACAAAATAATTTTTCGTTCCACCGATTTCAATAAATTTTCTTTATCGATGGGAAACCAGATAATATCAGCATCGGCACGAAACCAAGTGCGCTGACGTTTAGCAAATTGACGGGTATGGAGGATAATTAGATCGATCGCCTGTTCTAAAGAAACTTCCCCGAGGAGATATTGCTTAATCTCTGCATAACCCAAAGTCTGCAAAAGTGGCAAATCCCAACCGTATTTATCCCCCAAATTCTGCACCTCTGCTACCAATCCCTTGGCGATCATTTGATCAGTACGAACAGTGATCCGCTTGTCTAAACTTTCTGGGGAACAATCTAAACCAATTTGTAAAATCGGATAAGTGGGGGGATTTTCTCCCTGCTGACTAGAGATAGGTTTTCCTGTCAGATAAAAAACCTCTAAAGCGCGTAAAGTCCTGACCTGATCATGGGGATGAATTTTTTTAGCGGCCTCTTCATCTACCTGCGTCAGAATTTGATAAAGATAGGATTGTCCTAAAGCTTGTAATTGCTGTCTTAAATCCGGTTGAGGAGAAACCCTCGGTATTTTTAAACCTTTGACAATGGACTTGATATAAAGTCCCGTACCACCGACCAAAAACAGAGGAGAATAGTGGAGATTGTTGATTAAATCCTCAGCTTGTTCTTGGTACTGTGCTAGGGTAAAATTATCTTGAGGATCACAAATATCAATTAGATAATGGGGAATCCGCTGACATTCTTCTAAGCTAGGTTTAGCAGTACCAATATTAAATTCTCGATAGATTTGTCGGGAATCGGCACTGAGAATTACTGAATTAAACTTTTCGGCCAATTGTAGTGCCAAACTGGATTTTCCTGTGGCAGTTGCCCCACAAATAACAATTAAAATAGGTAAAGAGGAAGGCTGCATCTCATTTTCGTAAATCTACCAAGTTGGGATTTTTAAGGGGAAACTCTCGGTTAAAATCGGGCTTTACTTGCGATTTTATCACTCAATCCAAGCTTTTGGGGGGTAGAACCCCCCAAACCCCGGAGCGCATTAGCTTTTCGGTGGGATGCTTACACGCAGTTGTTCATACATTTGTACCAATTTCAGGGTCACTGATAATTGCTGATTGTCGGTATTTGTGCAAATGTGAGATGCAGCCAAGAGGAAAGAGGAAGTAGTCATCCATTTTACATGACAGTAATCAGTAATCAGTGAAAAGACAGGACTGTTAAGCTAAGACGCATTTAAACAGGGTATTGTTAAGCTGATTAACAGCTTATCAGCAAGAAATTAAGTTTGTCATTTAACAAAAAAACAGCACCCTTAAGGATGCTGTTTGTCAAGAAAATGTTACAAAACTTAAGCTAAAGCCGCCATTTTCACATCGTTATGAGCGAGGATATTTTGTAACTCCTCCGCGTCCACGGTTTCTTTTTCCACTAACATTTGCGCTAACTGGTCTAAGATGGCGCGGTTATTGACTAAAACCTCTTTAGCGCGACGATAGGCCTGTTCTACTAGGTTACGCACCTCCTCGTCAATAGCTGCCGCAGTTTCATCGGAGAAATCTCGATCGGAAGCAATATCACGACCTAGGAAAACATTACCATTTTGACGACCTAAAGCCACCGGTCCCAAGCGATCGCTCATGCCGAAACGAGTGACCATTTGCCGCGCTACTCGTGCCACCTGTTGCAGGTCATTAGAAGCACCCGTAGTCACTTCCTCCTCACCGAAGATAATTTCTTCAGCTAAACGACCCCCCAAAGCTACAGCCATCTGATTTTGCAGATAAGCGCGAGAATATAACCCAGATTCCATGCGATCCTCGCTGGGAGTGAACCAAGTTAAACCCCCAGCGCGACCGCGAGGAATAATACTAATTTTCTGGACAGGATCATAATCCGGCATTAAAGCACCCACCAAAGCGTGACCAGCTTCATGGTAAGCAACTAAAGTTTTGCGTTTTTCGCTCATGACGCGATTTTTCTTCTCAGGACCGGCCAGGACACGATCGATCGCGTCGTTGATCTCATCCATGGAAATCTCGGTTAAATTGCGACGTGCCGCTAAAATTGCGGCTTCGTTAAGCAAATTAGCCAGATCTGCACCAGTAAAACCGGGGGTACGACGAGCGATTTTATCGAGATCCACGTCTTGGGCCAAAGTTTTGCCTCTGGAGTGGACATTAAGGATTTCCTTACGGCCAGCGTAATCGGGACGATCCACCACCACTTGGCGATCAAAACGACCCGGACGTAATAAAGCGGCATCCAATACATCAGGACGGTTAGTGGCGGCGATAATGATAATACCTGTATTACCTTCAAAACCGTCCATTTCCGTTAATAATTGGTTGAGGGTTTGTTCCCGTTCATCGTTACCACCCCCTAAACCGGCGCCCCGTTGACGACCGACAGCATCAATCTCATCGATAAAGACGATACAAGGTGCATTCGCTTTCGCTTGTTCAAATAGGTCGCGGACGCGAGAAGCACCCACCCCGACGAACATTTCCACAAATTCCGAACCGGAAATGCTAAAAAACGGGACTCCTGCTTCTCCAGCTACTGCACGAGCGAGCAGGGTTTTACCAGTCCCCGGAGGACCGACTAAAAGGACTCCTTTGGGGATTTTTGCCCCAATTGCCGTGAAGCGATCGGCATTTTTCAGGAAGTCCACCACTTCGTTTAATTCTAATTTTGCCCCTTCAATCCCGGCCACATCACCGAAAGTAACCTGGGTTTGGGGTTCCATCTGTACTCTTGCTTTCGATTTGCCGAAGTTCATCGCTTGGGAACCGGGGCCACTTTGGGCGCGACGGAGCAAGAAAAATAGACCAACAAGAAGTAAAATCGGGAAAAAGAGGCTACTGAAGGCTCTTACCCATACTCCTTCTTCTCTTTGGGGCAGTACGGAAATATCAACGTTATTTTCTGCCAAGATGTTGATTAATTGCGGATCGTTGGGTAGGTTAACCAATACGTTTGTACCGTCTTGGGTGGGTACGATCGCTCGTTGCCGGTCGGCACTTAAGCGCACGGTTTCTACTTTACCTTCCCGTACTTCCTGTAAAAATTCACTATACTTCCAAGTTTGTTGCACTGCTGGCTGGCGATCAAAGAAAGCTGAGGCCAAGGCAAGGACTACGATTAACAATAGGGCATATAGTCCCGCATTGCGCCATTTTTTGTTATTACCGTTTTTGTTCACGCTGTCGAACTCCTGATAAATTGAGGATGATCTTATCGGTTGTCAAGGGGTTGTTAACTTATGTTAACGTTTCTCAGGAACAGTGGACAGGTTTTTTTAAAAGATGCCCCTCGTAGTCCTCCCTGGGGGGTTAGCTGTTGGGGGTTGGGAGTGGGTCAAAAAGCCATTTACTATGGCTCTCCTCGACCGAGTATGATCAATTTGTGACAAAATGCCAAAATACTGCATAAAAGCTGGAAGTGGAACGATAGAGAGTTTAGTTGACCTCCACGGGGAGTAGCTAGATGAAAAAACGAGAGACTTTGCTGGAGAAGTTTTGTTGTTTTTTAGTTTTGCAGCAAAATAGGACACAATGGAATTGCGATCGGCGTTTGCGTCGTCACATGGAAAGCTATGGCCAAATCGATCCTAATGTCGAGTCCGAGGATTATTGGTCCCTATTCTTTCACCAACAGTATCAGAATCACGGTTGCAAAAATCATCTTTTTCGTGGGCATTTATACGCTTATTTGCAGGAACCTTGCTACTGGGCTGCTGCCGAAATCTATCAAAAATATCAAGCTAAACTAGATTATCAGATCGAAGACTACTTTAACGAAGGAATTCTTGATTTTGAGGCTATCTTAGCTGACTTTAAGGCTTTATTCTCCACTCGCTTCGATAATTTTGCCACTCAGAGGATTAAATATCGCTTAATCGATCGCATCCGTCAGATTAGTCAAGCATTCGGCCATAATACTTGGAGCCTACTACTTAATTCTACCGGAGCGCGTCTCAGCCAAGCTCTCCGGGCGAGGGGATTAGTGGGAGAAACTCTCGAAAATTACCTTTTAGCTTGGGATTACTATAAAGAAATTTATGCCCAGGCAAAAATAAAAACCGATGGTAAAATTCAGGAACCTAGTCCAGAAATCTGGCAAAAAATCGCCGATGCTTATAACTCGGATAGCCACTCTACCATCAAAATCAATTCTGCGACAATTACCCGATGGTTAAAGGATGCGGGACAAGCTATTTTTGATTATTTATTTCCCCAAGGAAAAACAATTTCCCTACAGCAACCTTTCGGGGATGGGGAAAGTAGCACGAGGGAGGAAATGATTGAAGATACTCTCCATGATACCCCTTGGCAGCAATTAGAAGCGGCGGAAAATTTTCGCGAGTCGCAACAAAACCACTAAAAAATTCTAGCTTGGTTACGAGCAGAAATTTCACAGATTTGTCAGCAGCCGCAACAGGCAAAACTGCATCCGCAAATTCAGTTAATTTTAGAGATGACTTATGGGTTAGGGTTGGGACAAGTGGCAATTGCCGCTAAGATTACAGAAATTACCACGGTAGTTATCAAACAATATCAGGTTTCTAGGGAACTGGATAAAGTTTATCGTCACCTCGCTAAAAAGTTTTTACCCTGGGCCACCGAAAACCTGCATACTTCTTCCCAGTCTCACGATAGATAAGTTATTAGTAAGGCAATAGAACCATGGCTAACATACTACTATCAAACCAGCGCAACAACTCAGGAGGATTAATTATGGTTAATGATTGGTTAGAACTAACTCCTGATAGCATTTGGCTAGAAATACCCGCAGATATTCAAGAGATAAGTTGGGCAAAAAGTGCCAGTTTTACTGATGCCAGTATTCGTCAGAGATTTTATGTTAATTATCTTTGTCAACAAGTTATTTGTAAAGCTTGTATAGTAAAGCTTTAAGTTTTTGTTAGATTGATATTTATCAACTTTAGAGCATTGCTAGACAGAGAGGGAGCTTGGGGAATTTTCTACATTGTAAGTTCGGAAGAACCGTTATTTATAACTATCTACAGTCAGAGATGCCTCGGGTTAGCTTAGTAGAAAATCAAGAAGATTTTTGGCAACTAGGAGTTAATGGTTTTACCGTTAAATTAGGGGAAAAGTCAGTGGTCGTTATTGCCAGCGAAACTCTGGATCTAGAAGCGATCAAAATTCCTCAAGAATGGGTAGATATTTCTCAATTAATTGGTGATTATTATTTAGCAGTACAGGTAAACACTGCCGAAAGTTATCTGAGAATTTGGGGTTATGCTACCTATAAAGATATTAAGGAAAAAGGACAATATATTAAGCGTAATCTTAACTACTCTCTACCGAGAAATCAACTGCAATCAGGATCAGATTCTTTCGATTTATGGGGAGAGTATCAATTACAATCAGTGAAGATTGAACGGGAAAAGATGGAAGAAAAACTATCTTTAGATAGATTGACAACCTTACTAGACATCTTTGCTAATTCTCAGTTAATCTTTCCCAGAAAAGCTATTGCTTTTCAAGAATGGGCAGCAGTTATCGTCAATAGTAACTGGAGAAAAATTTTAATTACCCGTCGGCAAAAATCCCCCGTCAAGTTAACCAATTGGTTTGCCCATAATTTCCCCATTGATTGGCAAAGTATCCTCGATTTTAGCTCAATTTCACTGGTTCCAGCTTTCAAAAATACAGAAATTAAACGCATCAAAGATTTAGGAGTAGAATTACTGGGAAATCCCCTCGCTTTGATGATTACTATCGCTAAAACTGAAGAAATATTTAGCCAGCAATTCTCATTTTGAAATAAATAGAGCATTAACCCCGATTTTGGCATGGGCAATATAGTACGAAGCAACTATTTTCTAGGAGAGGCGAACAATAAAAAAAACAATTGGCTAGACA
>SFBI01000090.1 GCA_007095845.1 Microcystis aeruginosa Ma_MB_S_20031200_S102 | reverse complement strand
TTAACCAGTTTGTGCCTTAAACCTTTTCCTGTATGGGTTTCAGCTATTTTTGGGCGTAGGCTCTCTCATCGAATTTTATTTTAAGTTAATTATTTGCATAACAGTTACCGAAGAGCCAATAATTTTAAGAATTGAAGAGCGATTTAATCCTAGGAATGTATCCTCAGAAACTACTTCTCATTCCCTAACAGATGATTTAAGCGATCTTGATCCTTGGACAAGAGACTTAGTGGGGGTTGTCGATTTAGGACCAGAAGACCCAAAAGAATCGTATATTGATTATTTAGTGGAGAAGTATCGGTGAAACGAGTCCTATTCGACAGTGATGTATTGCTAGATGTTTTGGGTAAGCGTGAACCACATTTTCAAGCATCTGTACAAGCATTAAATACAGTTAAGACAGGTAAAACTCAAGCATATATTTCTGGCCATGCCGTCACTAATATTTATTATATTTTGTCTAGAGAAAACGGAAGGGAAAACTCAAGAAAATTGGTGATAAGTCTTCTAGAGAACGTAGGTTGGGTTGAAGAATGAAAACCAACACCCGCATGAGTTACGCTACCGCTAACCCATCCTACAAACTTTTTGGCGCAAACCATAACTAATGCTTCGGTAAACGTAAACCATCCGATCGCATAGGGATTAAAATCTGAGTTAAACTGCGTAATTGTTCGGCCGTTCCCATACAAATTAACAGATCTCCAGCCATTAATTCCGTATCGCCAGTCGGTCCCCCGATTAGCGTACCATCAGCACGACGTATAGCCAAAACTAACGCCCCCGATCGAGATCTTAAATGTGCTTGACTAAGACTTAAACCCACACAGGGACAGGTCCTCGGATCGATTAAAAATTCCTCCATATAAAATGATCGATCAGTTCCGGTTAAAATCCCATCCACAAAATCCATCACCTGCGGTCTTAGGGCTGCGGCCGCTAATCTTCTACCGCCGGTAATATAGGGAGATACCACCGCGTCGGCCCCGGCCCGTTGTAATTTTTGTACTGCTTCCTCGGTACTGGCCCTAGCAATAGCGCGGATTTTCGGATTAAGAGTTTTAGCAGACAAAACTGTATATAAATTCTCCGCATCGGAAGTTAAAGCAGCCACAATACAAATAGCGCGTTCAATTCCTGCCATTTGTAAAGATTTATCTAAGGTAGCATCTCCTTGAACAACAATATAATTTAATTCTTTGGCCCGATTTACCTGTAGGGGGTCTGTATCAATAACTACAAAAGGAATATTTTCCGCGTAGAATTCGATCGCTACCTGTCTGCCTGTGCGACCCAAACCACAGATGATATAGTGTTCCGATAGTCGATCGATCAAACGTTTCTCCTGTCTCTGTTTGAGTCCCTCTTGAAAATAGCCTTGAATTAAAGCTTCGGTCAAGCGATTAACAATATAACCGATGCTGACTACTCCCATGATAATCAAAACCATCGTGAATAGTCGTCCCCGTTCACCTAGGGGATTAATTTCGCCAAAACCGACGGTAGCGAGGGTACTAATCGTCATATAGGCCGAATCTAGCAAACTCCAACCCTCGATCAGATGATACCAAAGCGTACCGAGCAAAAACACCACGATCAGGGCAAAAATTCCCCCGATTAATTCCTGACGCAGACGACGATATTTATCTTCACTGATGGACAAGCAAAATTCACCCCTAAGACTGTCTAGTAAATTACAATAAAATCAGTTTTTAATCTAAATAACCCGTCCTTCTCAGACGGATTTGATTATAATTCCCCCTATGTCTAATCGCGCAGGAGTTCCCCAGTGAGTCCAGAAACCCTTTTAGAACCAACCCTAGTTGATCCCACTCCCAATTTAAACCCGAATCAACCCTTTGATCGAGATAGTTTTAACAGCTATGTGATGAATACTTATGGTCGTTTTCCCATTGCGATCGCCAAGGGAGCGGGGTGTCTTCTCTGGGATACTTCCGATAAACAATACCTTGATTTTGTCGCAGGAATTGCCACTTGTACCCTCGGTCACGCACACCCTGCTTTAATTGAAGTGGTTAGTCAGCAAATCCAAAAACTCCATCATGTCTCGAATTTATACTATATTCCCGAACAAGGAGAACTAGCTAAATGGATTGTCGATCATTCCTGCGCTGATAAAGTCTTTTTCTGTAATTCTGGTGCGGAAGCGAACGAAGCAGCAATTAAATTAGTACGAAAATATGCCCATACGGTGCTAGATTTCCTCGAACAGCCAGTTATTTTAACCGCTCACGCTAGTTTTCACGGTCGCACTTTAGCTACCATCACCGCAACCGGTCAACCGAAGTACCAAAAAGACTTTGAACCCCTGATGCCGGGGTTTGCCTATATTCCCTATAATAATATCGAAGCGGTGGAAAATGCGATCGCTGATATCGATGAGGGTAATCGTCGGGTGGCTGCAATTATGTTGGAACCCTTGCAGGGTGAAGGGGGAGTTCGTCCGGGGGATATCGAATATTTCCAACGTTTACGGCAAATTTGCGACGAAAATAACATTTTGCTTGTCTTTGATGAAGTACAGGTGGGAGTCGGAAGAACTGGTAAACTCTGGGGTTATGAGAATTTAGGAGTGGAACCGGATATTTTCACATCTGCTAAGGGTTTAGCGGGTGGTATTCCCATCGGTGCAATGATGTGCAGAAAATTCTGTGATGTGTTTGAACCGGGTAGTCATGCGAGTACCTTTGGGGGTAATCCTTTCGCTTGTGCCTCAGCTTTAACAGTATTACAAACCATTGAACGGGATCACATTCTGCAAAATGTTCAGCAGCGAGGGGAACAATTACGCACCCGTTTAAAAGTGATTGCTTCTCAGTATCCCCATCTATTTGTGGATGTGCGCGGTTGGGGTTTAATTAACGGTCTGGAAATTAATTCAGAAAGTGAGTTGGTTTCATCTACTATTGTTAACGCAGCCTTGACACAGGGTTTATTAATTGCCCCCGCAGGTCCGAAAGTTCTCCGTTTTGTGCCTCCTTTAATTGTCTCGGAAACAGAAGTAGATGAGGCCATGGATAAGCTGGAAGTTGCTATCGCTAAAGTGGTTTAATTTCAGTTATCAATTATCAGTTATCATTTATCAGTTATTAGTTATCAGATTCAAGTTTTAAATGGCACTGAAACCCCCAGCAAAAGAAGTTACTTGGTTAGGTTAGGATGCTTCTGGATTAGCAACTATTGATGACTATATCGCCGATCCCTACGTTTTACCCCAGCAAGCGGAGGAATATTATCGAGAAAAAATCTATCGTTTACTAGAGATATATTTAGGGTTTGCTGAAAAAGTTTTTCCTAGGGACAGGGTGTGAAGATAGAGGGTTTATAGCGGTTCTCTCGTCTGTGTGGTACAGTTAAACCTTTGCTCATTAAGCTTTTCAACATCGATAATGTACCTCTTTCAAATAGACTACACTATAAACAATCGAGTTAAAGTTATAGAAAAGGCAGCGGGAAAAACCAACGACCTCGCCGAAAAAGTCGGAGAATTGAAAAACCAGAAACAGAACGGAGTAGTGGTGATCACCGCTTGGCTCAGTTCGATCTATCCCTAGGTGTTAAAAATTGCCCAGGAAGACAGGTGATAATTATCCCCAAAATACTCTAGGGAGTAACCTAAATAACCAACCTAAAAAAAACTCTCTGCTAAACTTGAGTCAGTAGATGCACCCTGATGAAAAAGGAGAGTCAAAGAAAGCTCTCCTTTTTTTTTTGTTGAGAAAGCAATCCGGGGGATTTAGCCGCGGTTAGCAGGTAGTTTCGCTTTGCGCGCCATGTCTTTGAAATCATTCAAGCTCGGACCGGGGCGACGGCGAGACATAGTGGGAGTAATCAAGTATTTTGTCGCAAATTCCACTTCTTGCGGCTCCACTTTGCCGTTAGTAACGGCTAAGGGGGCTGGTGCGCTCACAGGAGCGGCGGGAGTTTCTTTTACTTGCTTTTCTTTCTTGATAGAAGTTTTTTGGGCTTTTTTCTCGGCTACAGGGGCGGCAGCAGACTCCCCAGCAGGAGCGGGCGCTTCCACAACCAGTGCGGCTGCTGCCGTGGTTGCTGTTGCTTTTTGTTCACCATCGGTTTCTTTTAGTTCTAGGTAAAAGTCAGATTTTTTGCCACCAAAGAGATTTTTTAACATCGGGGATCACTCCGAGAGTTGGGAAAATGTAAAAGACTAGGTATTTAAAAATTTATCATTGACCGGGATCAGGCAGCAAACAAGATTATTCTCTTGACGATTTCCCTCTTTCATCTATTTGTCTTTGGATAATCCCTACCAGAAAAAGTGTTTTAAAACAAGTTAAATTTATAATAATTTACAAAAATCAAGAACGAGAAACCCCGACGCAAACAAGGGCAAAAACTGCTAGAGACGTTGCTCACAACGTCTCTAGATTATTTATTGGGGATTTGGTCGGATTTAGCCAGCTGCGGGTACACGACTGCTGCTAACTCCGGGTACAGGACCACGACGAATGTTGGTTTCCGCTTCGATGGGAACGAATTCAATATGATTGAGGAGGGTAGTAACGAAAGCAAAGAGTAAAAAAGGCAAAGAGAGGACGACGACTAACCCCACGGTAGCGAGGGCGAAAATTTGTCTAGTGCTACTCCAAAGAGCTAGAGTGGAAGCCAGAGTAAGAAAAATAACGATTAACCAGACGATTATTTGTCCGTAAATATCTCCGAAGGTGAGGGTGCAAACCATGCGATAGTTACGAAAATCCTTATCCATAACAGTAAACCCGTAGATAGTCAGTTATTGTTTTAGGGTAAGTCTAGAATCGTCGGCTTGGTCAATATTTAAAGGTTTTTATAAACACTTGTTGATAAATCTTTACAATTCCGTCCCAAGCGGGTAGCCAAATCTAGAGATAAGTAGGGAGGCACAATTATTTGTAGGATGGGTTAGCGATAGCGTAACCCATCGGGGCGTTGGGTTTCATGCTTCAACCGTTCGGCAAAAGCTCACGGCCGAAGCCCAACCTACGTTCATCTTATATTTAATTCCACCCACCTACTTAAGAGGGGTATTGCTTGGTTTCTCTTCTAGAAAACTAAGTTGATATTATAAGAATTGATAAGAATTGCTAAGAATTACCAAAAAACTGGCCAAAATATTGGCGAACGCTCTTTACAATTAAGTTAGAAAGGCAAGGAGGAGCAAGCCTAATGAAAACTTTTGTTGAGCGTTATTGGTCTTGGTTTAATTGGACAACCCTAGCCATGGTTGTTCTCGGTTTCTGGTTAAGTGCCAGTTTCGTCATCGATTTAATCATTCTCCCCAGCTTATCCGTAGCTGGCATGATGACACAAAATGGCTTTGCCAGCGCTGGTTACTTGCTATTTGGCATTTTTAACCATCTAGAATTAGTTTGTGCGGCGATTGTGCTGTGTAGCTTTGTTGTTTTCCACCGCTATCATACCTTAATCCATCTGCCCGAACATCGATCGCTCCTATTCGCCGGTGTTCTCTTAGTAATCACCCTAATTTACACCTATTTTCTCACTCCCAATCTGAGCGCTATGGGTTTACTAGTTCCCGTTACTGCGTCCGGAATGTCGGGGGAAATGATGTCCTTGCAGATTGGTTACTGGTTTCTAGAAGTGATTAAAGGTTTAATAGCTTTTACCCTGTTGCGCTGGTGTTGGCGAGATGCCTTTAAGTTAGCTTAGTTGTTGGTTACAAGCGGGGTTCAACCCGCTTTTTTTAATTTTAGCAATATAATCCACCCATTTGATTCGTCAACAAAGACCCACCACGACCAGCGAAGCCAAGAATAGAGATCGTAAACATTTTACACTTCATTTAGGCACACTAGGGGCTTCCATGATTGATCATCGACAACTTTCGATAACTTGCCATCTCAGAATAAATCAGTTACAATCTTTACAAATTAACTTCGTCTGTGAGGAGAGCTGGAAGTGTTTTTAAAAAAAGCCAAAAGAAACGGCCAGATAAGACACATATTTTCCGGAGGAATTTTCATTACCTCCTGTTTTGGGATAGCCATACTTTGCGATGGGGTAAAAGCAATTCCTTACCCCTTAGACATTGATGCTGCTTCTATTCGGGTATCCCAAGAAAAAATTACCATTAATTCCCCCGTGGAATTAGAGAGGACAGAAAGAGTTCTGACCACCAATTCCTTCTCGACAACAGAAGGATTAGCCGATAGTAATCTGCCCTCATCCTTAGAAAATAAACTGGGGAAATCTTCCCTTGATACTTTAGCAACAGAAAAGACCAGGACAATTTCAACCCTAGAAGAATGGAAGGGGAATCTAGGGACAACACAAGCAAGTCAGCTTTTACCGGCAGGGGATAATAACTCTCCAGAAGTCGGAAAATGGCAAGCGCAAGCATCTACCCCCGTTGATACCAATGTTTCCCCCGAATTGCAGCGTTTACGTCAAGAGTTTCTGATTGAAGAACCGCAAACCCTTTCTGCGAAACTGGCGGAATTTGTGGTTACTCCTAGTGGCAGTATCTCTACTCCCAGCGCTTTTGGAGCGACTTTTGGGCAGATTTTCGGTGGTTTCGGTTTCCAGTCGAGAACCCGTTTTACCAATCAAGCAGATGGTGGGTTTGCCCTAGGGGGCGGTTTGGGAGACCCCCAGAAAATTGTCGGTTTAGATGTAACTCTGGCGATTTTGAGCCTTTTTGGTGATAATGCCGGACGGGGCAGTTTTAGCTTTAAAATTCACCGTTCTCTGCCAGAAGGTTTTGCTGTAGCCCTAGGATTTGAAAACGCTATTAACTGGGGTGGGACAGATGGCAGTAGCAGTATCTACGGGGTGGTGAGTAAATTTTTTCAGTTAACAGAAACAACGAAAGAACCCTTTAGCCAATTGACGCTCTCCTTGGGTGTTGGTGGTGGTCGTTTTCGCTCGGAAGGAGCCATCGAAGATGGGGTAAATTCGCTCGGTGTTTTTGCTAGTGCGGGTTTACGAATTGTTGAACCAGTCTCGGCCATTGTCGAATGGTCGGGTCAAGATTTAAACGCGGGTATTTCCCTGATTCCTTTCCCGAAAGTCCCCTTGACGGTTAACCTTGCTGGTGCTGATTTAACAGGTAATGCTGGGGACGGCGCTCGCTTCGTCATGAGTATCGGCTACAATTACTTTTTCCCCCGTTAGTCGGTTTTTACATTGTCTAATTTAGTTTTTTTGAATGAGGATAAAGACCATGTTGATGAAACGGTTGACAAATTTTCAAGTTTCCCTAGTGGCGGCGGTTTTATTGACCAATTCCCTAGCCTCTCCCGTTATGGCACAAACCGGCAACCAATCCGATATCACCGGACCAATTCTTTCCACCAGTGATTTTGCCGGTCAAACTCTCCCCATCACCACCACCGTCACGGGATTGGGATTTCAGGGGGGAGAACCGGCTCAAATCTCTGTTAATCAGGCGGCTGCTTCTGTGAACACTCAGTTAGCTGATAATAATTTAACCTCCCCCACAGGTATCCCGATTCCCGCAGCCATTCAGGAATTGCTCCTGGGCATCTTAACAGGAGATGCACAGGTGGCTAATAATATCAATGCTCTCGCTGCCCCTTTTTCCGGCGCACCGCCAGATCTTATTCAAGACTTATTGAACCGCTTAGACGGATTAACTTTGGGTAATACGGTTAATCCAGTTAACTTGTTGGCGGCGGTGCAGGCCTATAATACGATGATTTTAGCTAGTAACGAAGCGTTTCTCGCAAATCCTCCGGCAGAACTACGGGCAATTCAAGCATTCTTAGCGGCATTGGTGGGCGCTACTCGCTAACCCGCATTTTCCTTGCTAACTTCACCATAGTCTTCTCGGATTAGAGGGCTGTGGTGAAGGCTCCACGGTGGGTACGGTGGTTGGCTGTGAGGGAGTTACAGGAGGGGTATTTCTTCCCTCTAAAGATTGTTGGAGATTGTCTCGCAGTTTTTTGGCAGTATTGGAGTTAGGGTTAATTTTGAGAGCTTGTTCGTAGGCAGCGAGTGCCTCTTGGGGGCGTTTCCAGTAGGTCAAGACCAGACCTTTACCGTACCAAGCTTGATAGAGTTGAGCATCGAGTTGCAAGGCTTTTTCGTAGGCGGCATAGGCGAGGGCTAATTGTCCTAACCGCCACATTTTATTACCTTGATTAAGCCAGTTTAGGGGATTAGTGTCGTTATTATTGGGAACTTCAAAAGCCTTGTACAATTGATCACCAATTTCTTGCAAAGATAAAGTATTGGGGAGCGAACTCTCAACATTTATCTGCCCTTGAATGCCAGACTGGGGTGCTAATTTCAAAAAAGTAGTGATGGGAATAGCGAGACTAAAGCCAATTGGCACGGGAACCTTTTCGATTTTTTCGGCTTCATTTTGTCCGTGAACCGCGATGACTCGTCCATTGATATCCAACACTGGACCGCCACTCATGCCCCCATAGGTGACACTGGTATAAACTATCTCATACCCTAACTCTGGAGGAAATATTTTCAGCAAGGGTGTAATGTATTTGGGTAACACTTTCCCCACATTGAACAATCGTTTCCGCTTGCCGATAAATTTCGGATCCGGCCATCCAGAAGCAAAAATAAATTGTTCGTCAGCTACTTGATAGTTACCCAAGGTCGCTAATTGATAATTTTGGTCGCTCTGAAACTGCACGAGGGCTAGATCTACTCCGGGTAATTTTTTGATGCTATTGTAATCGAGCGGATATTGCTTACCATCCCAGGTAACAATTTTAAGTTGATCGTAATAGAACTTGCAGGCATCTCTAGCATCTTTACAGATTACATGACTAGCAGTAAGAACAGTATAAATCCTTCCTTCTTTGGCAATAATTGATCCAGAGCCATTAGCAGTAATTTTCCCATTCGCCCCCTCTTCTTCTGAGGGGATTAAAACGGTAATCTTTTCAGCAATTTTTTCTATCTGCTCAGTTGTTAATGCCTTAGCAATCTGAGCAGAAACTACAAACACCGCTATACCAACTAGGGCGGCGGAAATTTTCAAGAAATTGTTGCTCATCTGGTTTAAAAATACAGTTGAGTGGAATTTACCAGAGTGGTCTGGGAGCGGGATTCTTTTCTCTTGGGGTTGACGAGGATGGAGAAGGAAAATCTTCCCAGAAAGTGGGTTCTCTATGGGTGGGAAGCGGTGGGGGTGACACTGGAGACCGTTGCCGACTGGAAGCAGATAGAGAAGATGACCCCGATTGTAAAAAAGTCCCGATAGGAATCGCCCAACTTAATCGACTCATTTGTTCCCACAGTGCTGGTGAAGTCACCGTTCCATCAGCAAAAACGTAGGATTTACCCCAGAGAGGATAAGCATGAATCCCGTTAATACCAATAACTTTACCTTGCCGATTCAGCAGCGGTCCGCCACTCATACCATTTTTAATCTTATTGGTGTAGCCGATTTGGTAGCCTCCCGAAAAGGATTTATCACTCAAAAGCGACAGTTTACCCACGGTGAAGGTAAATCCTTGTTCTGTCGGGCGATCGCCATCGTAGGGAAAGCCAGCGGCGAAAACTTCATCTCCGATGGCGAGATCATCAACATTAGCCAAATCAGCAATAGAATAAACTTGGCTACTGCGAAAAGAAACTAAGCCTAAATCATAATTATTCAAGCGAACTGTTCTGACCAACTCACCCCGATGTATCTTGCCGTCAGGGGTTTGTATTTGCCAACCCCGAGAGCGATCCCGCCCTAAAACATGGTCATTCGTGAGGACTTTGTAGGAAGCACCCTGCTTTTCGACTAAAATGCCCGAACCCCAGCCTTGCTCTGATAACACTTTAACGGTAATTGCTCTGGCTAACTGAAGCAGCTGTTGTTCTGAAAGTTGTTGAGAGCTATGGGCATTGGCCTGGTTAGGTTCCAGAGCGGGAGCATAGCTTGGGACAGCAAGCAAAGGTGTGGACAGTCCCAATAATAAACCGCCCACACCAGCCAAAATTCTTTTTATAGGCCGACTCACTTGATCACTACGCTCCTATCTATAGAACTAGAAAAGTTTACCAAACAGGGGGCGTTGGGTTTCCTTGCGTCAACCCAACCTACCTACCTTATCTATAGAACTAGAAAAGTTTACCAAACAGAACCGCCTGATGGTTTTTGGGGCGATTGTTCGGGAGAAGTCTCCGGCAGTGGAGAGGGGGACGAACCGGTAGCCAGATTTGTTTCCACGGGAGCATTTTCTAGGAATTTGTTGAAATGGACAGTGGCAGAATCCGATGAGCTTTCAAACAAAGGACTGCTGCTGGCTCCTTCCCGGAGGTCGAATAGCTGTTGGATTTTCTGGGTTGCGTCTTCCCCTTTCTTGAGGGTAAATAATAGGTTATCGCGATTTGCCCGTTCTCGTCCATTACTAGGGGAATAGATGACCGGCAGACCATTGAGATAGCCAGTGGTAATAATATCAATTCCGCCTGGTCGAGCGTAAAGGGTATTGAATCGTTTAGTTACTTCTAGACACCGTTGCTGGGGAGTGTAACCGGAACCGCTAGAATAACGAGAAACCCAACGAATCACAGCTTTGCGTTCATTAGAGCCGACTTTGGCATAGGTTGTGGGAACTCCCACATGGGGGCCTGTCACTGGTAAAAGACACTCGAATCTGGCTTGAGCTTGGCTCGGTGATTGTAAGGTCAAGGCAGCTCCTAAACCAATCAGAGCAATGGTCAGAGTTTTTGTCAAAGTTTGTAGTTTCATTGTCCTTATTCTAATCCTGCAAAGGGACTCTACTATACACTTCAAAGGTAGCTGTTATTTTTCCGCAAAACAAACAAAAGCAAGGCCTTTGCAACAATTCTTATTTTTTGGAATTACCCTTTCTTCAAACTCCTTTAAGAGAGCAATCAGATGAGTTCGTTTACCCCAAAGCAGACCAAACTTCTAACTTACTGACCACGCGACGAATCACCTCATCGGTAAACTCACTCATGGTCATTTGTCCCCCTAAATCGGGGGTTTTTTTGCCCTCGTGAATAGTTTCAAAGACACTTTCATAAATTGCCCGAGAAGCCTTGCGTGCTTCGCTAGTTTCGATATAACCTAACAAAGCTGCCGAGGCTAAAATCATCGCCATGGGATTAGCGATATTTTTGCCCTCTAAAGCGGGGGCTGTGCCGTGGGGAGCTTCTGCCATAATAGTTTTAACTGCTAAGGTCTCCTCATCAAATCCTAAAACTAAACTTTCGGCCCCAGCAATACTGCCATAGAGTTGCAAGACAAAATCAGATAATAAATCGCCATCGCGATTAAGGGCTGGAATCACCAAAGCTTCGCCGTCGGTTTGTAAAAGTAGGGCAAAAGTTGCATCAATTAACAGGGGTTGATAACGCACTTCCGGATGTCTTTGGGCTGCTGCGTCTAATTCCTCTTTAAACATCCCTTCGTAGGTGGCACTGACGGTGAATTTTGGGCCGCCAAATACCCGCGCCCCAGTTTTTTTGGCGTGTTGAAAGGTAAACTCGGCCACAGCGCGACTGGTAGCCCTAGAAATGCGCGAGGTGCGATAGGCAATTTCATCGCCGGTGGCGGTGGTTTCTCGCCATTCTTTGGCCCCGTAGGCATCGTCAACGGCCATACGGACAATGGCAATGGGAGAATAAACGCCCCCAATCGGACGAATACCGGGGATACGGCGACCGATGCGGAGAATTACCTGAGAATTCATTGCTTCTCTTAAAATAGCGTTGGGACTGCCCACATCTCCTTTAATTTCTGGGGTGATAGTAGCAGCTTTCAGGGCTAATCCGGTTTTTAGAGTTGCTTCGGCGGCCTCATGAACCACTTGATTGTTACTCTGGCGACGTTGGGCTAAACTAAGATCAAAATCGGCAAAGTTAAGCGGTTGACGAATTATCGAGGGTTGTAATACTCTCAGGGCTTCTAGTAATAGTTCTTCTCCAGTTTGGTCGCCGTGCATGACCACAATGGTGGGGATATTTTCCGTCATAATTTTTGAGTTTTAATAAAAATTTTCAACTATATGTTAATGCTTAATTTGCCTGTTAATCGGCTAAAAAAGATACTTTTTACCTTAATTAATTCTGTAGTTTTATCAATCTTGCAGAAAAAAAATATATAATTAATATTACGCCCGATCGCTAATTTAACTTAGTCAATCGGGCGGTGGTGAGAATTAATTGAACCAAGATTTATAGAGCTTGTTCAACTTCGGCAATTTCGGGAATCATTTCCCGGAGACGGCGTTCGATGCCCATTTTCAGGGTCATGGTGGAACTGGGACAGGAACCGCAAGCGCCTTGAAGACGCACTTTGACGATTGGCCCGTCAATTTCGACCAATTCCACGTTACCACCATCGGACATCAGGTAGGGGCGCATTTCATCTAAGACTTTTTCGACGTTATCAGGAGTCAGTGTTAAAGACATAATCAGCTTCTGGTCAGAGATTTATTAGAGTGTAGTTGCTTCAATCCTAACGCTTTTTGGGCGGGGATAACCCTTAAGATTCTAAAAGCTGTAGATTGATAAAAGTAAATTCTGTGGTGGATTTTTCGCCACCGGCATCGATTGCGTTAATTACTTGACAGGAGGGTAAATAATAATTACCGATTTTTTCGTAGGTTTCCTTAAAGTCACGTTTTCCCTTTAATTCATCGGTTTTAGCATTGCGGAAAATGGCATTATAGCGAATAGAAATATAACCTTCTCCCGTATCGAGACTTTCCTCGGTATTAATAGTAAAAGCCATCGGTCCCATGACTCGACTGACTTGACAGATTTCCTGGCCGCGTACTTTATAATTAGACCCCATAGCATCGCCGGTGACAAGAATTTCTACCGCACCGGTGGGATCATCTTGCCCGAAATTAAACTGGTTTTTGCCATGGGAAGCATCAAAATTACCTCTTTTGCGGTGAGTAACGATGTCGCGCATTTGATTATAAATACTTTCTTGCACTTTCTCGTCATCAATGCCCGTTACTTCCACACTATAATCGCCATTAACTTGAATTTTGCCCGTATGGACTTCCTCCCCTTGGGTGAGGATAATATCGGCAGTGTAACCCGGAAATCCTTCATCCCAAGTGTAACGGTTTTCGTAGGCGGAGCGGAAAATATCTCGGGCGTTCGTCGTGGCTACAGTCATAATCGCTTTACTTGTGTTGATAAATCTATTTATATCATTGTTACTGATTTTTTCGCCCCTGGCCGAGATTTCTAGAGAACTAGATAAATTTGACAACTTAAGTAGATAGGTGTTAAAAATTCTCTAACACCCCTCTTATTAAGGGTAGGGCTGATCCATTCTCCGAATCTAATTCATTGCCTCTTCTAGGTTCTGTGTGAGCATGGTATAATGGTGACACGGAACAGGAGGTGGGTTATGTGGATAAATTTTGATCAACTCCTCGATTTACCAAATGTAACAGTGCAGAAACGTCGAATCTCGTAACAAAACTTTACATTTAAGAACATAAATACCTAAGCAAAATTAATTACACATATCTAACCCCCCTCTTGCCGTTCGGACCTCGGCGTGAGCTTTTGTCGAAGGCTCGGTCGAACGCTGAGCTTATGGCCGAAGCCTTTTGCCTTTCTTCACTAGGAAATTTATTTTGCACGACTACTTACTTAATAGAGAATTTGAAAATAAAGAAAAACTGGAAAAAGTAGTCAATCAGCTTTTAAATGAAGGGGGATTGATTATTAAATGGAATAGAAAACTGAAAAATAAGAGAAATGCTGCTAACTAATGTAACTTAAATGCGTAAAAGCTTATTTATCCCTCCCAAACCTTCCCTTTAGCGGCAGCTATCAGCGCCCATCAATTGCTAGAAACTGGTTAGGTGACGGGAAAAATAGCCCTAATTATCGACTAGAAATCTACTGGTCACTACTGGTGAGCAGCCGAAGTTATTAAAAGAGGGCAAAGGCAATTCACCGTCACAGTTTTGAAAATCGGTCAACCTGATTAAGTTAAAATCAAAAGCAGGATACTGTGTATGACGGAAAAACTCGATGAACTCAGTGATTAAAGCGGTACAAACTGCCTATTATGGGGATGCAGCCTATCGGACACCACCACCAGACTTGGAATCTCTCCTGCTCAAAGAGAGAATTGTTTATCTGGGGTTGCCCTTATTTTCCTCCGATGATGTCAAGCGCAATGTCGGGGTGGACGTGACGGAATTAATTATCGCGCAACTGCTTTACCTGCAATTTGACGATCCCGAAAAACCGATTTTCTTCTATATCAACTCTACCGGCACATCCTGGTACACGGGGGACGCGATCGGCTACGAAACGGAAGCTTTCGCCATCTGTGACACCCTCAACTACATTAAACCTCCCGTTCATACTATCTGTATCGGACAGGCCATGGGAACTGCAGCGATGATTCTTTCCGCAGGAACCAAGGGTTTTCGCGCCTCCTTGCCCCACGCTACCATTGTTCTCAACCAAAATCGCACCGGGGCCCAAGGACAAGCCACCGATATCCAGATTCGCGCCAAGGAGGTAATCGCCAACAAACAGACGATGTTAGAGATTTTCTCGAAAAATACGGGTCAAACCACCGAAAAACTGGCGAAAGATATGGATCGCACCTTCTATCTCACCCCACAACAGGCGAAAGACTACGGATTAATCGATCGCGTTCTCGAAAGTCGCAAGGAACTACCGAAACCCCTCGCCCAAGTTAGTTAAGATTTATTACAAATTAGCAGGAGTTGTTACCAATTATGCCTATCGGTGTGCCAAAAGTTCCCTACCGTCTGCCGGGTAGCCAATACGAACAGTGGATTAGCATTTACAGCCGTCTTTCGGTGGAACGCATTCTTTTTTTGGGGCAGGAAGTCACCGACGGGTTAGCCAATGCCCTTGTGGCCCAAATGCTTTATCTCGACTCGGAAGACCCCACTAAACCCATCTATCTCTATATCAACTCGCCGGGGGGTTCCGTTACCGCCGGTATGGCCATCTACGACACCATGCAGTACATCAAAGCGGAAGTGGTGACTATCTGTGTGGGATTGGCGGCCTCTATGGGGGCATTTTTACTAGCTTCCGGTAGTCCGGGTAAGCGTCTCGCTCTTCCCCATGCGCGGATTATGATTCACCAACCCATGGGGGGAACCGGGCGCCGGCAAGCGACGGATATCGACATTGAAGCTAAGGAAATCCTGCGTATTCGCCAGCAATTAAACGAAATTATGGCTAATCGCACTGGACAAACCATCGAACGCATCGAAAAAGACACGGACCGCGATTATTTCCTCTCCGCCGAGGAAGCCGTCGCCTACGGTTTAATTGATAAGGTGGTGGAGGGAAGACCAGCTTAAGTCAGTCATAGGTTAGAACAGGCGAGAAACCTGTTCTAACTGCCATTGGACAAACTTCCTTAGATGGTAGGTTGGTTTATCCGATAAGAGGGTATCTGTTGGGTATGGAATTTTTAGCAACTTTAGAAACAGGCTTGATCTCTGCTGTGGCAATCATCAAGTTTTGCCTAGAAAGTCTTTCAATCGCTTGTGTGGTGATCGGACTCATTAAAACCCTACAATTAGCTTGGCAGTCTAATCGTCACCGTCGCAGTCATCCTTCTTTTTCCTTTAATCAATTTCGCATTCGTTTTGGTACTTGGCTATCTTTAGCCCTAGAGTTTCAGTTAGGTGGAGACATCGTGGCTACCACCGTCACACCTACCATAGAAGCCTTGGCAAAACTCGCCCTCATCGCTATTATCCGAACTTTCCTCAACTATTTCCTCAGCCAAGAATTGGAAACGGAATTGGCCCTGGAAAAAGAGCGAGCGCAACTAGCAGCCCAGGACAATCTCAGGGATTTTTAATGCCAAAAAAAGCTGAGTTGACAATCACCTGACCTAACCCCTGATAAGTTGTTGACTATTGAGGGTATGCTAAAAAGGTTTGTTGGTGGGCTTGGGCTTCGGCTGTGAACTCAGCGTTCGACTCAGCTCACGGCCGAAGCCTTTTGCCTTTCTTCACTAGGAAATTTATTTTGCACGACTACTTAACTTAGATGGTGGCATGGCGCAGCGTAGTAATAGAAGCTAATTGGCTCTTTTAGGTTCTGTGTGATCAGTTTAACTTACAATATGATCGATCTTTGTGTCCTCTGTGTCTCTGTGGTTCCCTCCACTCCCTCGCCAGCAGGACTGTATCTTAGAATACATTTTACCTACCAAATCCAAAAGAGCCGCTAATTTATTAAGCAGATAGTTCGGTTTTCTTTAGAAACAAAATAAGGTACACAGTATAAAAGTTACAGCAATTTTAAAACCCTTGCCCTAAAATATTAAGCGAACAATGAGTTCTGAGTCGAAGTCTGGGGCATTGATTAAGGTGGACAGCAGTTGGTCGTTAATTGTCGTGTCTGCTATGATAAAGTTAGGCAGTGCTGTTGGTCTATTCTCAGTTAATTCTTCTTATTGCGCTGACTAATTACAGTTTAGTCGAGCGGTTGAGAATAACAATTCGATGGTGATGTGGTGCGATTATTTGGGAGCGAAAACCAACCCTAAAGTTCTGGGGAGACACAGACAACCCGAAAACCGCCGTTGAGATTGTCGTAGCCGGGGATGTTCCTAAGGCGGTTGGCAGAACGACAGTAATTGGGGTAGAAGAACCAAGAACCGCCGCGCAGACACTTGGGAGACTGACAACGATTATTATTCTTGAGAATCCACGCCGATCCATCCTCTGGTACTCCAGTATAGCTACTATGCCAATCGTCTTCGCACCATTCCCAAACATTGCCACTCATATCATAGAGTCCCCAAGCATTGGGCTTTTTCTGACCCACAGGATGAGTTTTACCCTGAGAATTTCCGCTATACCAAGCGTAATCTCCTAACTGATTGGCATCATCACCGAAATAAAAGCGAGTAGTAGTTCCCGCACGACAAGCATATTCCCATTCCGCTTCTGTGGGGAGGCGATAGATTTTGCCAGTTATTTGACTCAATTTCTGACAAAAGACTTGAGCATCTCTCCAACTAACCATTTCTACCGGATTTTGCAGATTGTTTTTAAACCGAGAGGGATTGGTTCCCATCAGTGCTTGATATTGTGCCTGAGTGACAGGATATTTCCCGATCGCAAAACTGTTTACTTGAACTTGGTGTTGAGGCTGTTCACTACTTTGAGCATCGGGATCACTATCAGGAGACCCCATGAGAAATTGACCTGCCGATAAGCTTACCATCTCCAGTGTTACTCCATTGGGTAGTTTTTCGGTAAATGAAGTTTTATTGCCTAGCGCTGTCTCTAGTTGAGTTCGGGGAGGAATAGGAGAGTCAACGACAACGGAGGTGCCACAATTACCGACTTTCTCGATTACATGGTTATTGATGCGTTGAATGGCAGTTACGAGTTCGATTTCCTCGTCAGGGATTTCCTCTTCCCATTGCCATCCTTCCTGCTCGGTTCGCTCTAATGCGATCGCTAAACAGTCGCGCTTTTCTTCGCTGGTGACGAGGAAATTGAGCAGATTAGCCGATAGATTCTCGTTTCTGCGAAAAGATACGGCCGATTCGGAACTGAGAATGTTCTGGACGAGGGATTCAACTTCTTTGACAGTGCAGGAAAGTTCACCGTCAATGGTCGCTACTTGATCAATAGTGGTAACTACTTGATCGATCAAGCTTTGAAACTGCCCGATAATTGGTTTTAGGTATTGTTCTAGATTAATGGCTGCTTTGGCCATTTCGATCGCTTCTTTTTCCAGATTATCTAAATTATCTAACTCGATCTGCAGCTGATACACTTGTTTGTAACCGTTTAACTCGGCGATCATTTTCGAGAAAACCTGTTTTTGTGTATCTTGATCTTCGGCTAATTTCTCGATACTTTCGCTGATTAGGTCGATTTTCTTGAGCATAAGCAAGCTAGAACAACCGACGAGGATCACGGTACGGAAAATTTGCCTTTTCTGTAGTTTCAGCCTATCTCGCAGTTCGGCTGATTCGATGCTATTCTCTAGAAATTGGCGTTTTCGCTCTGTTTCCGCCAATTTTTCGCATTTAACCGCCACGGCCTCTTTGATTTTCCCAGTCAGTGACCGGAAAAAACGCTGGTATTCATCTTTATGCTCGGTGAGAAATCTGATTAACTGGTTATAGTCCCCGACTAATCTTTCCAATTCTTGGAAAGTTTCCTCGAAATTGAGGGGTTCTTCTTTTTTACTCAATCCCAGCCATGTATTGCGAACTCGTTTCCCGGTTTTAATTAGTTGCTGTCTTTCTTGAATCTGATCCTGCAAAATTAATAAATCGGGGCGATTTAGTTGGGGAAATGGATAGGTTTTCCGATAAAGCTTGATTTTCGCTGTTTCTTCTGCCATCGCTGTTATCGCTGAGGGTAGTTTTTTTCATTTTAGCCTGACTTTTGAGAAGCTAAGACGTACTTAAACATCTTATTTTTAGATTGGCCGAATTCTGCCCTCACGTCCAGGGGGGTGTTGCTCCTTGCCTCGTCTCAACAAGCAATTCAAATTACGGCTCTTCTAGGTGTCGGTATTGCCCAGTCCGCCGCCACAAAAGTACATTTCATCCCTGGTGCGAAAATCCTGCACTTCCGCCTCAACAGCCTCGACAATTCCCACCCCGTCACAGTCTAAAATGGCTGGTATTTGCTCGGGGTAAAAAGTGCCGCGTTTACGAATTTTTGTATTAATAGGGTTGATACCAGCCGTCTTTGTGGTTGACTAATTTTTGGGGTGGGTACTTCCTGAAACTGTAGAACATCCAAGGCTGTCCTGAGGATGGCTTTCATTCTATCTATTCAGGATTAACCCACATTAACGTCTGGCCAAATTCCACCGGTTCACCGTTAGCAACCGCGATTTCGACGATTTGCCCGGCCACTTCTGCTTCGATTTCATTCATCAACTTCATCGCTTCGATAATACAGACCGTTTGTCCAACCCGGATTCGATCGTGTTTCTCCACGAAAGACGGCTCGTCGGGAGCGGGAGCGCGATAAAAAGTGCCGACCATGGGAGAGGTAATCGCCAGCCATTTTTTATCAACAGCGGCGGCAACGGGTTCGGGGGTGGAGGTTTCCTGGATTGGGAGTGGAACTGCGGCTATCACTGGGGTGGCGACAGGGGCCGTCACCACTGGCAAGGGAGCGGCGAGAGACCCAAGGGCATTATTAACGGTTCCTTTGCGGATATTTACCTCTAAATCTGCACTTTTCAGGCTAAATTCACTGATATCCGTTGCTGCCAATGTTTTGATCAGTTCTCGAATTTCGTTGTAATCAATAGTCACTGCTCTGAAATCCCCCCGCAAATAAAAACAAATCCAAATTATCACCCACCAAATCGTCGATTTTTTGCATCTAGCGGCTAAGTTTTGGGAAACAGGCTCAGAAAACTGGCTTTAGTCCTAAACCCGCCCCTAATGCTTGATTTCTGGGCTTTTCATCACAATTATTCCCGTCCCAGATAGGAACCATCCCGGGTATCTACTTTAATCCTTTCACCGATGGAAATAAACAGGGGAACCATCACCTGCGCTCCCGTTTCTACGATCGCAGGTTTCGTGCCACCAGTGGCTGTATCTCCCTTGACTCCTGGATCCGTATCGGTGATTTCCAAGATTACCGAGGTGGGCAATTCCACTTCTAACACTTGCTCATTCCAAAAGAGAATATTGACTTCCATTCCTTCTTTCAGATACTTGGCTCGATCGCCCATTTGTACTGGGGTTAGAGTCGCTTCCTCAAAAGTCTCCATGTCCATGAAGACGAACTGATCGCCTTCTTTGTAGGTGTGCTGCATGGTACGCTTTTCGATCGTGGCTGAGGGTAAGGTTTCCCCCGCCCGGAACGTCCGTTCTACCACGTTGCCAGTCTGGACATTTTTTAACTTGGTTCGCACGAAGGCCGATCCTTTACCCGGTTTGACGTGCAGGAATTCCACCACCCGCCAGACAGAGCCATCTATCTCGATGGTTGTGCCGCTCCGAAAGTCGTTACTCGAAATCATGAAATGCTGTTTAGGCCAAGAAAGATCAACATTCTATTTTACATACTTCCTGTACCCAAAAAAACTTTTTTCCCGCCCGTGCAGGTAAGAGGGAGGTGAGAGGAGGGACAAGCAAGGGACAAAAGCTAATTTCTTGCCCTTTCTGCTACACATCGAATTTGAAGGGGCATCTAGGGGGATTTTCCTCAAGTTTATGTAGGGTTTGCGGCAAAAAGTTTTTCGTGGGGTAGGGTGTGGGGTTTTAGGGATTTTCAGGGGGTCAGTTACCTAATTTTCAGGGAAAAAGCACCTGAATTTTACCTCCGAATCACTCCAATGGTTGGCACTTTTTGAGGGAAAAGGGAGTGGAACGAACCACAAAGACACAAAGGACACAAAGATTGATCGATCATATATTAAGTTAAACTTATCACACAGAACCTAGAAGAGCCAAAGTTTTTAGATTTATTCAGCAATTCTTACCTAGTTTGAAAGATATTTTGTACCATTTTTTTATCCAAACCTGCGGCAATTTTATCTAATTCTGTTATTTCCCCACTGTCTAAACTCCATCCTAAAGCACCTAAGTTATCCTCAGCTTGCCGAACATTTTTTGCTCCGGGGATAGGAATTGTTCCCTTACAGATACACCAATTTAAGGCAACTTGACTAATAGTTTTATTTTTAGCTTGGGCGATAATTTCTAGGCAACTCATCAGAGGCGAAATAGCGGGAATTAATTGACCAAAAAGGAAACGCCTTAATCCTGATGGTAAGTTTTTATTATCTCGATATTTCCCCGTTAATAACCCCAAAGCTAAGGGACTGTACGCAATAATTCTAATACCCAATTGATCACATAGTTCCTTTAATCCTAAGTCAGTGAGAGGATAGGTAGAAAGGAGAGAATACTGTACCTGTAAACTGGTAATAGGAATGCCGCGACTGGCAAACTTTTGATAGGCAGACTTCAATCTTTTCGGTCCAAAATTGGATAAACCCACCCCTTTAACTAACCCCTTTTCCAGACAATCCCCCAATCCGTCTAATAATCTTCCCTCCTGCCATGGCGCATAATTGCCGGTTGACCAGTGCATTTGCACTAAATCTACAGGGCGGCCTAATCTGGTTGCCGAAGCTTGACAAGCTTTCACCATGGCATGACGGGTTAAACGCCAAGGATAAGGGGCGAGTTTGGTGGCAATACGGATACGATCAGCGTTATAACCGCTATATTCCCCCGTAAAGCGTCCTAATAGCTTCTCACTCTGTCCGTTGAGTTTGCCTGTGCCGTAGGAGTCTCCCGTATCAAATAGGGTGACACCCCGCTCGACGCAGAGATTAAAAACCGCTTGTAACTGGCTATCCATACTCTCATCGTAACCCCAGAGAAGACGATTTCCCCAGGCCCAAGTACCGCAGCCCATGGGGGGAAGGGATAGAGTTTGATGTGTGACTGTCAAGGGATTCATGGGTTAGTTTCTCTGGGTTTTTTCTCAAGCTTTCAGCAAGATATTTTATACTAAATCTGGTTATTAAAGACTGATTATTTATTCCCCTTTTTGCATGAGTGCATGAGTAGAAAACGGGTTTCTCCGAGAAACCCGTTTTCTGTACTAAATCGACTTGGGTTTTTGTTTAACAAATAATCCCCGGAACCAATAGTAAAAACTATCGATATAAGTAAAGATTACCGGCACAACCACCAAAGTTAATAGGGTGGAAGTGGTAAAACCACCAATAACAGCAATTGCCATCGGTGCGCGAATTTCCCCATCTGCACCTAAAGCTAAAGCAATCGGTAACATCCCGGCAATTGTGGAAACAGAGGTCATAATAATTGGTCGTAAACGAGAGACTCCCGAATCAATCACCGCCTTAAATTGTGGTTTCCCTTCCTGAAGACCACTCAAGGCAAAATCTACTAACAAAATAGCATTTTTAGTGACTAATCCCATCAGTAAAACTATGCCAATTAAAGCGTATAAACCTAACTCTTTTTGGGTAATTAAAAGAGCGATTAAAGTACCACCAATCGATAAAGGAAGGGAAGTTAAAATCGCTAAGGGATAGAAAAAATTGTTATACAATAAGACCAGAATCCCATAGATCGAGATAATTGCCAAACTTAACGCTCCCAAAAAACGAGCGAAGATATCGCGCATAATACGAGCATCACCAAAGGGTTCTTCTGTCACCTCTGGGGGGAGGTTTTTCATGATTGGTAAAGCGCGAATTTGTGTCACCGCACTTCCCAACGAAACTCCCTCTAAATTAGCTCCAATATTAACCTGACGTTGACGGTTAAAGCGTTGAATTTCCGCAGGTCCACTACCTAAGCTAATTGTCGCCACCGAGTTAAGCGGTACTAACGTCCCATTACTGCTAGGAACGCGCAAATTTTGCAGAGTTTCTATCTCACTGCGTCCATCATTGGCAATTTTCACCCGGATGGGAATTTGTCGGTCAGCAAGGTTAAATTTAGCTAAATTAAACTCATTATCGCCGATTAAAGCTAAAGATGCAGTACGGGCGATCGCTCTTACCGAGACTCCCTGATCAGCAGCCCGCACAGGATCCGGTTGAATAATGATCTCCGGTTTAACTAAACTTACCCCGGAACTGACCTCGACAAAACCGGGTAAAGCTCGCATTTCTCGCTCTAATTTTTGGGCAGTTTGG
This sequence comes from Microcystis aeruginosa Ma_MB_S_20031200_S102, assembly GCA_007095845.1. GTDB lineage: Bacteria > Cyanobacteriota > Cyanobacteriia > Cyanobacteriales > Microcystaceae > Microcystis > Microcystis aeruginosa_D. The sequence continues at coordinate 6,730 of SFBI01000090.1, read as the reverse complement.
GTTAAAATATCGCCATTTTCACTTTTTAAGACAATAGCCACATCTTTACTGCTTCCTGCTCCCCCCTGCGCTCGAAAAGTCACTCTAGCCCCCGGTATCTTCTGGAAATCCCGGCGGGTTTGTTCCTCGAATTGCCGTTGAGTTAGCGATCGCTGTTCCTTAGGAACTAAATTAACATATATTAAGCCCGTATTTACCCGTCCCGAATCTCCCGGAATAGCCAAAACATTAGCGACAGCGGGATTTTTTTGCAGTAAACTATTAACCTGATTAGCCACGGCAACAGTATCATTCAAAGTCGCACCGGGAGGCAATTCTAGGCTAATCGTACTTAATCCGGTATCCCCGGAACTAAATAACCCTTTTGGAATCAAGGGAACTAACTGTAAACTACCGATAAAAAAGACCAAAGCCGCCAATAAAGTCAGGATTCGATGACGTAAAGCCCAAGTTAACAAACTTTTGTAGGGACGAAAACGGGGGCGCGAGGAGGGATTATCACCAGTTTTGAGCTTTTTCGGCTGTAGAATATAGGCACTTAACATCGGGGTGACGGTGACAGCGATCAAACTGGAAAATAGGGTAGAAACCGCCACCGTAACGCCGAAAGGTTGAAAGAATTGTCCCGGCACACCGCCCATAAAAGCAACCGGCAGGAATACCGCCATAATTGCCGCCGCACTAGCTAAAACGGCTAATCCAATCTCTTTTGAGGCATCAAAAGCCGCTTGCAGGGGTTTTTTACCCATAGCTAAATGTTGATCGATGTCCTCCACCATACACACCGCATCATCGACCAGATTCCCCAAAGCTAAAGCTAAGGCCAGTAGGGTCATACCGTTAAGGGTATAATTTAGGGCTTGCATCACCCAAAAAGTCGGAAAAATCGACAAAGGCAGGGCCAAACCCGTGATAATCGTGGCACGCCAATTGCCTAAAAATAGACCCACCGTGATCACCGTCATCAGACAACCAATCAGGAGATCGCTAAGAAGGCTTTCGTAACTATCACGAATTGAGTCGGCACGGGTAAAAATTAATTGAAATTTAATATCTTCGGGCAGTTTTTTATTTAAATTCTCGATTTCTTGACGCACTGCTGTTTCTACCGTCACCAAAGTGCTGCCAGTCCCCCGTAAAATCGAAAAACCCACCACTGGCTGCCCATCTAAGAGGGCCATTTGTCGAGGATCACTGGAACTATCGCTAACTGTCCCTAAATTGCTTAAGGGGACCGTATCACCGTTAGGTAAAGAGATTTGATAATTCCTTAAATCTTCGATCGTTTCAGCGCTGCCCAGGGTGCGGACAGTTTGTTCACTACCACCGATTTCTGATCGCCCTCCGGGTAAATTAATATTAAAACTACGAATTTGGTCATTAACTGCCGTGGCCGTGATACCGTAGGCGATCAGACGACCGGGATCTAAATCTACACGCACTTCTCGATCGACTCCCCCAACGCGATCGACTCGCGCTACCCCCGGCACTCCCGTTAAAGCGCGGCCAATTTGACGATCAACTAGATCACTTAATTCGGCGATCGATCTTTTCGGGGAGGAGATGGTATAGTTCATCACCGCACCCCCGGCAAATTCTAAACGTTGGACAATGGGATCATTAGTATCTTGGGGTAAATCCTGCCGAATTTGCGCTACGGCATTGCGTACATCATTGGTAGCGCGATCGCTGTTAGTGCCTAGGATAAAGTTAACGGTGGTGGTGCTGCTGCCCTCGTTAATAGTAGAAGTAATTTGATCGATATTACCCAAAGCAGCCACCGCATCCTCGACTTTTTTGGTGACTTGGGTTTCCAATTCCTCTGGACCGGCGCCGGGTTGATTAACGGTGATAATCACGGCCGGAATGTCAATATTAGGAGAGCGATCGATCCCTAATCCCAGAAAGGCAATGTATCCCATTAGGGCCATAACCAGGGAGATCAGGATTGTCGGAATGGGATTTTTGATAGACCAATTAGAAATATTAAAAGCCATAATTTCAGTTATCAGTTATCAGTTATCAGTTATCAGTGGGTAAGTTATCAGTTACCAGATGTGAGTTTTCAGTTACCGGTTATCAGTTATCAGTTATCAGTTATTGGTTTTTGGTTTTTGGTATTTTCTTGGCAGGTTTTTAGAATAGCCCAAAGCATTTTACCAATTTCCTCCGCATCATCATTGATACTTTGAAAGGCTCTTTCCTCTATGTAATTCGTGTCTTTCAATAGAGACAGCCAATACTTTGTTTCTAGACATTCCTTATAAGCTATTGACATTTTAGCTCGAAAATCAGCTTGAGAAATAGCTCCATTAGCCTCGGCAATGTTAGCCCCGATTGAAGTGCCACTCCTTAATAGCTGTTTTGACAAAACATATTCTTGTTTATTCTCACACAAATATTTATAGCCTTTAACAATCCTAATGGCAAATTTATAAGCTTTATCATAAACTTTACTCTCCATCCGTTTGCCCCGCTACCGATCACTGATTACTGATCACTGATCACTGATCACTGATTACTGATCACTGATTACTGATTGCTGTAATTTTGTCGCCATCACCGAGATAGGCTGCCCCTTTGACCACAATGCGATCGCCCGCTTGTAAACCAGTGAGAATTTCCACACGATTATTCGGCATAATTTGACCTAATTGCACGGTTTTGGCGGTAACGGTGTTATCAGGCCCCACTAAATAAACTAGAGCTTGATTATCTTTTTGGGGTAAAACTGCGGTCATGGGGACGGTTAAACTATTGCTAGTATTCGTCACGATCGCACCTCGTAAAAACATCCCCGGTTTTAATCCCGTATTGTCGGTTAAATCGACTTTAACCGTTGCTTGACGGGATGCCTCATCAACGATGGGATTAATTTCGCGCACCTGTCCCGATAATTTTAAACTGCTATTAGCATCGGAAGTGATAGTAACAGGAGATCCGACGCGGATTAAGGGCAATTGATTCTCAGGAACCCGTAATCTTAGCTCTAAACGGCCATTTTCGATGATTTTAAAGAGAGCATTTTGACCGTTGGTGGTGTCCCCGATGCGAGCATTTCTTTCGGCAATTTTGCCACTAACCGGAGAAATCAGGCGCGTCTCGTTTAATTGGGCTTTAACAATGGCTAAACGGCTTTGAGCTTCCGTTAATTGGGCTGTAGCTTGGGCAATCACTTCGGGACGGTTGCCCGCTTGCAATTGCGCTAGTTGCTGCTCTGCTTCTCCTAAACGGGATTGGGTCTGTTGTACGATCGCCGCTTTGTTTCTTTCTTCATTGAGGACCTCATCGAGACGATCCCGGGCGATCGCTCCTTCCGCTTCTAAACTTTGGTTTCTCTGGACGCGTTTTTTAGCCAAATCCCAATCCGATTGAGCTTGACTAATTTCAGCCTTTATGCGTTGAATAGCTTGTTTAGCTCTAGCGATCTCCTCTTTACGGCTACCCGCTTGCAATTCTGCCAAACGCGCCCGGGATTGGGCGACATTTGCCTGTGCTTGGGTTAATTGCGCTTGTAGGACGGTATCATCGAGACGAGCGAGAATTTGACCTTGGCTAACGATATCACCCTCATCGACAAAGATTTCCTTGATTTGTAGTCCCGTCGCTTGGGAAAGAATCGGGATTAATTCGTAGGCTGCCACGCTTCCAGTCGCTTTCAGGGTGCGGGCCACAGCAGTGGATTCCACCCTAGTGGTGGTTACTGTTTGTGCTGGTGCCTCATTTTTTGCCGCTACGGGCTGAGTATTGGGGTTTTGGGCTGTTTGGGGTCGATTAGCGAAACGAGTCGCCCCTAGGGTCAATAAAACCCCCAATCCCACACCGATAAATAAACCCTTTCCTCCCGATAGCCAAGAGTTGGTTTTTGTCGGTTTTGGCGAGTATTCGGTTTTCTCTGGCTCAATTTCGGGATTAAATGCGATAACTTCGGGAACTAGCGAATTATCGGCTGAATGCTGGTTATTTTCTAGGGTATCTGGCCGCACGATCTGCCCTCTCGGTAGATTTTGGATAAAATGTTAAGTTTTGTATCCATTTATAATCTAACGGAAAAAGGTCACGGGTGGGGAAAGTGAGAAAGTGGACTTGCTGTGAAAATTCAAAATTATCGTGGTTGGTGAGGATTCAGGAGACAGGAGAATTAAGAATGAGTAATAATCAATTAAATGGTTTATTTAGAGATTTTCTGCCAGTTAATCTGGCTCTCCCCTACTTGTGGTCATAAGAAAAAGTTATGAAAAAGTCAGAGATTCAAATTTTCTTAGCTCACGCTAGTGAGGATAAACCAGCAGTTTTGGCACTGTATAACCGCCTCAAGCAAGCGGGATATAAACCTTGGTTGGATAAAAAAGACCTGATTCCGGGGCAAATTTGGCGAGATGAAATTCCGAAAGCGATTAAAGCTAGTCAGATTTTTCTGGCCTGTCTGTCAGCGAAATCGGCTAATAAGCAGGGATACATCCAACGGGAGTTGAGGATTGCACTTGATACCTTGGGAGAGATGCCATCGGGGACAATTTTTTTTATTCCCATGAGGTTAGAAGAATGCGAAATTCCCGATCTGCGAAGTGCAGAAGTTGGCTTGAAGCTGCGAGATATTCAGCGGCTTGATTATTGGGAAGAAAACGGATTTGAGCAACTAGAAAGAGCAATTACCTATCAATTCAAGCTTGAACCGGAAAAGCCAAAACAACTGTTATCAGTATTTAACTTTGAGATCGTGTGAGTAAATGCGAAGGGTGAGCAAATTAGAAAAGAGTCGAAACAGTCCCAATATTTCAGGGAAGATTTGGGCTACGGCATCACCTTAGAAATGGTTGCCATTCCGGGGGGAACTTTCACGATGGGAACAAAAGATGAGGAAATCGAAAGACTGGTGAAAAAATTTAACCGGGAAGGATTTAGAAGGGAAAGACCACAACATGAAGTAACTGTCCCCCCCTTCTTTATGGGCAAGTATCCCATAACTCAGACTCAGTGGAAAGCGATCACCTGTCGCAAGGGTGTAAACGATTTAAAAGTTAAACAAGACCTTAATCTCAACCCAGCCCGTTTTAAAGACCGTTTCGATAGCGATCTCCGTCCCGTGGAGCAAGTCAACTGGTACGATGCGATCGAGTTTTGTGCAAGATTATCGAAACTAACGGGAAGGGAATACCGACTACCGAGTGAAGCGGAATGGGAATACGCTTGTCGTGCTGGAACCACCACCCCATTTTACTTTGGGGAAACCATTACGGGGGAATTGGCTAACTACAATGCCAGTAATACCTACGCCGATGAACCGAAAGGACAATATCGAGAAGAAACGACTGCCGTGGGACAATTTCCTCCCAACGCCTTCGGACTGTACGATATGCACGGCAATGTCTGGGAATGGTGCGCCGATACTTGGCACGATAATTATGACGGTGCGCCGACGGATGGCAGTGCTTGGATAGAAAAGGGGGATGATAATCGTTCTCCTCTGCGGGGCGGTTCTTGGTTCAGCAATCCGAATAGCTGGCGTTCCGCTTACCGCTACTTCAGCGGCCGCGTCAGCGGCAGCTACTACTTCGGTTTTCGGGTGGTGTGCGGTGCTGGGAGGACTTTGTAACCCTTTTCCTCTCTTTCCCCTTTTTACCCTCATTCCCTATTTTTTCTTTTTTCTTTTCTTTCCCGCCCTTAGGCGGGTCGATTTTGTAGGGGCGAACTGCGTTCGCCCGCCGGCAATAATTGTCCCACCGGCAATAATCGGGTTAATCACGGGATTTGGTTTTTTTGGTTTTTTTGGTTTTTTTGGTGGTTTGGGGTTTTTGGGGTTTTTTGGGGGGATTTGTGGGGATTTGGGCGCACGCGATGCGCCCCTACGGGTTTTTGGGGGGGTTTGGGTTTTTGAGGGGATTTGTGGGGATTTGGGCGCACGCGGTGCGCCCCTACGGGTTTTTGAGGGGATTTGGGGTATTTGTGGGTATTTGTGGGGATTTGGGCGCACGCGATGCGCCCCTACGGGTTTTTTTGGTGGTTTGGGGTTTTTGGGGTTTTTTGGGGGGATTTGTGGGGATTTGGGCGCACGCGATGCGCCCCTACGGGTATTTGTGGGGATTTGGGCGCACGCGATGCGCCCCTACGGGTTTTTGGGTGGATTTGGGGGGTTTCAGGAAAAATACGTCAGGGCGAATTGCGATCGCTTATAATGGGAATTGATAAGAGGTTTTGTGAGTATTGCGGGAATATATAGCGGTTCTCGCATCTGTGCGGCACACTTAAACCTTTGCTGATTAAGCTGTTCAGGATCGGGAATGTACCTCTTGTGAATCAGAAACGCTATACATGACCTTTGATCCTGAAAAACATCATCGTCGTTCTATTCGCCTCAGAAATTATGATTATTCCCAACCCGGAGCATATTTTGTGACTCTTCGATTTGTGCTATGCAATGGACGGGGGTTATAAGGGATGGAACTCTTATATAGAAAGGCATTTAGCGATTTTTGTCGATTGTTTTTGATCTAGAGCGAACTAATCAATTAAGTCTTTTGCCAGATAAGGATTTAGTCGATTTATGTCCCCCTATCGAACCATACCAAGTAACGAAGAACCCTATTTTCCCCCCTCTAATATCAGCTAAACTTATCAATAGCATAAGTAACAATATCGTTAAACCCCTTTACAAACCGATACAAACTCCTTAAGATAGAGACATCATCAATCAATCGTACCTCGATAACTTAATAGGAATCATAAACCA
>SFBI01000009.1 GCA_007095845.1 Microcystis aeruginosa Ma_MB_S_20031200_S102 | reverse complement strand
TACGGAATCGCTCTACTCCAGATACAGTCAACGGTACAGCGGCTCGACGGCTCGACTGAGCATCGCCGAACGTCTGAGCATCGCCGAACGTCCATTTTCAAGGGAAAAATGTACCCAGTGGCCTCTTTTCAATTTTTTCTTAGAAGCGACCTGCAATCAGGGTTTTGTCAATTTTTTAGTATTTATGTATGGGGGAAGTCCAGAAATAATACCTTTCGACAAAGGATTTCTCGGCTGGTGATAGAGAGCCTATCTTTCTCTAAAAAAATGGAGAATCATGTTGGGGAACCCTTTGGTATTTTATCCATGACTACAATGCACAGCAAAGCAAAGAATTAAGCCGCTATCACTACTACCGAATCACCACCCAGTTTTTCATTTTTCAGTATCATTTTCTCTGGGTTGCCGAATTTTTGCCCTAAGCCGTTCGTAATCTAAACCCCGTTGTTGGGATGCTGAAGGCTGTGTCTAGCTTAGATAGCTTCGGAAATCTGGATAATGAACACCCCAATCATTATAGGTCATTGGGGACAAAGACAAGCCAATCAATAGGTCTCTTGCATAAATCCGAAAACAAACGATAGAAACAATAATGGGAGGGACTTTCAGTTAATTATTTATTAGTGTATTATACTAAATCCGTTGAGGAACGCACAGAAAACGGGTTTCTCGGAGAAACCCGTTTTCTATTCATGCAAAGGGCAAAAGGCAAAACGGAGAATAAATAATCAGTTTTTAATAACCAGATTTAGTATTAGTAGTTGATAATCTTCAAAAATGTTGCTGTACAAGGATCGACTTAAGACTTTTGCAAGAGGTCTAATTAAGGCAGCACTATTGAGTTTAATTGATTAGTTCGCTCTAGATCAAAAATAATTGACAAAAATCGCTAAATGCCTTTCTATACAAGGGTTATATCCTCTATAACCCCCGTTCATTGCATAACATAAACCGAAGAGCCTCAAAAATCTGTTGTTACAAATGTCAATAATCCTGTTATACTCTTGAGCAAAACGACTCCACTGCGATTGTTATGCTAGAAAATCAGGTCATGGCAGATGCCGTCTCCAATGAGCAGATACCTACTCTAGAATTATCGATCATCATGCCCTGTCTCAACGAGGCGGAAACCCTGGCCACCTGTATCGGCAAAGCGCGAGATTATCTGGAACGACACAAAATTGCGGGAGAGGTGCTAATCGCCGATAATGGCAGTAGCGATGGTTCCCAAGAAATCGCCACTAATTCAGGGGCGCGGGTGGTTCCTATCCCGGAAAGGGGTTATGGTAGCGCCCTGCGGGGAGGGATCGCCGCCGCCAAAGGTCAATACATTATTATGGGGGATGCCGATGATAGCTATGACTTTACCAATCTCTCGCCTTTCCTAGAAAAATTGCGACAGGGTTATGATTTGGTGATGGGCAATCGTTTTCAGGGGGGAATTAAACCAGGGGCGATGCCAGTATTGCATAAGCATCTGGGCAATCCTGTCTTGACTTGGTTAGGACGGTTATTTTTTGGCAGCCCCTGTGGTGATTTTCACTGTGGATTGCGCGGGTTTAGTAAACAGGTGATCGAACAATTGAACCTACGCACCACTGGCATGGAATTCGCCAGCGAGATGGTGGTGAAAGCATCCCTCTACGGCCTAAAAATTACCGAAGTACCAACCACTTTATCCCCTGACGGTCGCAGTCGTCCCCCTCACCTAAAAACTTGGCGGGATGGCTGGCGACATCTCCGATTTCTCTTAATGTATAGTCCTCGTTGGTTGTTTCTCTACCCCGGACTGGCTTTAATGTTTCTGGGATTTGTGGCGACGATTTGGTTTGTTCCTCAACCGAAAGTTCACACCCTTCTCTATTCAGCCACAGCTTTGATTATTGGCTTTCAAATTGTCAGTTTTGCCGTCTTCACCAAAGCTTTTGCTATCAGCGAAGGTTTATTACCAGAAGACCGAAAATTAAGACGATTTTTGCGTTATATTAATCTGGAGGTGGGATTGATCATTGGCGTAATTTTATTTTTACTAGGTATAGGCGGTTCGGTGTATGCTTTATATACTTGGAATGAACAACTTTATGGAGCCTTAGATCCAGCCGTGACCATGCGGATTGTCATTCCCTCCGTAACCGCTTTAGCGTTGGGAGTACAGGTGATTTTTTCCAGTTTCTTTTTAAGTGTTTTGGGGTTGAAACGAAGATGAAAACAGCTGAAGGTGAATTGATAGGGAGTTAACTAATTTTTATGCCGATGGGAACATTTGTTCGGAGATTGTTAAGTCCTTTGGAAAAACCAATTTCTGATATTTATCGAAACATTTTTGTTAATCTAGCTGATTTAACTGATCAAATACATAAATGAGTTAATCCTGAGATAATTCTATAGTTAGGCTGTGGGGAAGGTGCTTTAACTGAACTTTTAGCGAGTATCTAGGCTCTTCTGGTTTCTGTGTGGAAACGAGGTCTATACTGATAGAGTATCCGCAAAATAGCCCTAAAAGTCTTGTCCAATAAGCATTTCACGACTCCATAAGCAAAAATTATCACACAAAGTCGAGAAGAGCCGTGTTATCCTACTTCACATATTATAGTAATCGATATTACTCCTAGAGTGGCACACATATCATTTTTTCAGATCAACTTATCAACTAAGCAAATGTCAAGCATGAATAACAATCACTCTAGTTATCAATCTTCTAATAAAGTAACAGTTAATATGGTTCTAAAGCTTATAGATGGCAAGAAACAATACTTTCTCCTGAGTTTACTATTTATAATTGCCGTGAAATTTTTTCTGATTAGAAATAGTGAAGTTTTAGGACATCCACAAGATTCTTGGGGCTATATCCTAATGGCAAATCAAAAAATTTGGTTTCCTACAAATAATGGAGAGTTAAGTAGATTACCATTACAGAGCCAAGGTTACTCTATATTTATACTGTTTTCCAGTCTACTTAATTTTCCTTTGCGAATCAGTCATGAGATTTTTTATATTTTATCTAATATTTTATTAGTTTATAGTTTTCGTCGCTTGAAAATACCTCGACTGATATGTATAGCTATTTTTGCAATTTTAACTTTTCATATAACAACTTTTATATTGTTCAATACCATTTTAACTGAAACAATAGCCATTAGTTTATATCATATTCTTTTGGCTTTGACTGTCATAACTGTTATGTCAGAAAATTTAGCGAGGAAACTAATATTTTCTGTTCTTGCTGGATTGTGTTTAGGAATAATATTCATTACCCGTCCAGAGCAGATAGTGTTCTTGCTGAGTTACCTAGTTGTTTTTGTTATTCTCGTATTAAGAAATAGAATCAATATGGCAAGAGCTATTCGAGAAGCTTTGCCGATTTGTATTATTCCCATTGCTATAAGTTTATTAATTACTATGTTTTTTACCCTCTTGAATGGTTTTTTTCTGGGAGTACCCGCACTCTCTCTGCCCGGTTCTGAAGCTGTTCTGGGAACTTTTGCGAAAATTCGGAGTATAGATGATGGTAAAAATCGAGATAATTTTAAGTTTATCACTATCAATCGACAACAATTACTAATAGCTTATGAAGTTAGTCCTACATTTAGTAAACTAAAACCATTAATTGAAGAAGAATTAGCAAATAGAATTACTCGACAGGGTGGAAAAGATTATGATATTGAAGTTACTATCGATTGGATTCAATGGTCGATAATAGCAGCCGCCAATAAAATAACAGATGCCAACAGCCGCAGCACTTATAAAATTTTTAATAAAATAAATTACGAGCTTGAAACCGCATTTCAACAGAAAAGAATTAAAGGTAAAGCTTTTTCTTTTAATGAAATAGATAGCGGTTATTTGCTATCTAAATTTAAACGCTCATTAACTACAACCACGGGATATTTAGTCTTTCCTCGAGTTAGCGAAAGATTTCTACAAAATACAGACGATTCGCGTTTAACTCCCGAAATGACCTCGATATTCAATCGAGTAGCCCATCGTAGAACCTACCTAATCAACCAGAAGAATTTAAACAAAAATCTTATTGCCTATTTAAAACGCTTAACTCCCTTAATTCATCTAATCAATATTCTCGGTATTATTTCTTTCATAGTATTATTTATGTATTATTTGGCTACTCCTATTCACTCCTCGCTACTTAGTCAGTATATCCTCATTATTTCCTTTGCTTTATCAATGATAATACTGCGTCTATTTTTATATACTGTAGTTGACACGGCATTTTTTCCCGCTCCCTCACGTTATCTCTTTCCCAGTAATTCATTGTTATCGGCTTTATCGCTTCTAAACTTATATGTTACCGTTAAACTTTTATACTCGAAAATAGCAAGGAATCGACAATCATCCTAGTTCTTAGGGTATCCGTATTAAACAGGGTAAGCTCATCTAATTTGGTATAAATTGTACTTGACAAAGATTTCTGAATAGGGTAGTGAAACCGCCATAGCACCGTCCCGCACCGCCAGTACCCAGAATTAGCCGCTGCTACCTCTGTATAATTTATAATTGGCCTTAGTCTCACTGTTGTTCATGAAAATTAACGAGGAAATAGCTCATGGGTAAAGGTTTTGCTCCCGTTCTTCCCACCAGAAATAAAGCTCAACTAAAACCTGAGCTTCCTTTAACAT
>SFBI01000089.1 GCA_007095845.1 Microcystis aeruginosa Ma_MB_S_20031200_S102 | reverse complement strand
AATGAAGGTAACATTTTAAAATTTTGAGTGGTTGTCCTAACCACTCTATTTCTTTAGGGGGTCGTTTGGCTAGACCCCCCGCTCTATCTAGCTTGTAGCCCCTCTGTCACCCCTTGAACTAACTTATCTCAAGTTCAAAAGATAGCTGAATTTTTAAAGCAGCATCCGGGAGAAAAATTTAATGCAAGACAAATTGCAGAAGCGATTGTTGCAAAGTATCCCGAAGACTATAAGGAAAAGCGAAATAATGAAAGATTTCCCAGCGATAGGGCTTTTATTTCTCAGGTTGTCGCAGAAATTGGCTCAAATAAGGATAGTATTATCAAGAAAGATCCCCATATTTGCTGGCAGGATAAACCTCGTCCAAGAATTTACTGGTATGATCCTGAAAAATTGATTGATCAAGATTATTCCTACTTTACTGTCTCTCAAAATAACAACGAAGATAGTGAGTTAGAAGAAGAAATTTTTGTGCAATCTGTTCCGTCCACAAAAGTTTTATCAGAACTAGAACTTTATCCATTTTTAATTGATTTTCTCAAAATAGAATACAAGCTTTATTGTCAAAGAATTGATGAGAAACGCTCTAAGAATCAACGGGGAGTAGGAGGAAATCAATGGTTACATCCTGATATTGTAGCAATGCAGGCAATTGATAAGGAATGGCATGAGTTGGTCAGAACTTGCGTTCAAGAAGGAGAAGGAAGAAGAGTCAGGCTCTGGTCTTTTGAGGTTAAAAAGGAACTGAATAGCTCTAATATTAGAAGTAGCTTTTTTCAAGCGGTTAGTAATTCTAGTTGGGCTAATGAAGGATATTTGGTCACAACTTCTATAACTGATAATATTGAACAAGAACTGCGTATGTTGTCTGCACTTCATGGAATTGGAGTCATTATTCTAGATACAGAAAACCCCTCTGAAAGTGAGATATTTTTACCAGCAAAATCTAGGGCAGAAATTGACTGGCAATCAGTGAATCGTATTGTGGTTGAAAATGATGATTTTAAAGATTATATTGAGCTAGTTTCAACTTATTACCAAACTGGAAGAATTAGAAGTCGGGATTGGAATAAAATTTGATAGATTTTCATAATCTCCGACCTTGATGATTAAAACTCTTAACCGTTTGTTGGGATATCTACTAGGGTACTGAAAACAATCTCTTTTAAGGAGACTGATCACAGAAGTTTTCGCAAATTCTAGCAAAGATTCTTAGATATGACTGCACTTTGTCACAAAATTTCACTATTATTTTGACACTCTTAATGGTTAGAAGGGAAACATCGATCGCCAAGTCTGGTCAATTTTTGTCCAACGCATTTGAGGAAATGACCTGAATAAGTAGCTAGAGATAATTAATTACACATATTTAACCACCTCTTGCCTATTCTAACCAAGAAATTAATTTTGACCACTACTTATTACTTAATTACTGTTTATTTTGTAATTTTATCACTAATTCGTGGAAAGGTTGCCAATCGTCTTGATAAGTAATTGCCTCCCAAACTGATTCGATTAGCGGTCTAAGTAAAGCGGTTTTAGGATTATAATGCGTTAAGGTATCGCCAATTTGAGCCAAGGAATCTGGGGGTAATTGATTTAAGACCAAACTATATAACTCTCGCCAACGTTGCCAATCAGCTTTCGGTAAATCCATATTTTCAATAATTAGAGAACTATTTTCTCGCCAACCGTAATTAAATTGTTCACTTAGTTGATAGAAAAAGTCATGATAACCGAGGCCATTTTCTTGGAGAACTTCCACGGTTTTGCTAACCAGTAAAGCTGATTCGGGAGTAAAAATATCCTCAAAACCTAACTTTTTGAGCATCATTTTTTGATAATAAAAATTGTAATGCTGGTCATATTTAGCCAAAGCCATATCTAACTCTAACAAGGAGACAACCATGGCCAGGGGAGATTGCAGTAACTCTAGATTTAAGCGACAGATAAAAGGCTGATTACCGTAACTATAACGGCCACCGTAGTCGAAATAGGCCGCCGTAAATTGGGGGTTATAGGAAGGAATAAAAGCGTAGGGACCATAATCGAAACTTTCCCCAGTAATTGACATATTATCGGTATTGAGAACCCCATGACAAAAACCTGCGGCCATCCATTGGGCTGCTAATTTAGCGGTTCTTTCAATCAAAGCGGCGTAAAATTTTAAATAGCGATCGCTATCTTGAGGATCGATTTCAGGATAATAATAAATAATCACATGATCGAGGAGTCTTTTAATTAAATCGCCACGTTTAATATGAAATAAACGCTCAAAAGTCCCGAAACGAATATGAGAATTACTAACTCGAATCATCACCGAAGATCGCGTCGGGGAAGGTTCATCACCCCGCCAGAGAGCTTCTCCCGTTTCCACCAAACTGAGACAGCGAGAGGTATTCACCCCTAAACTGCGTAAAGCTTCCCCAGCTAAGACTTCCCTAACTCCACCCTTGAGAGTTAACCTACCGTCCGCGTGACGGGAATAGGGGGTCCGTCCCGATCCTTTCGTACCAAAATCGTATAATTTGCCATCAATACCCCTAACTTGACCGTAGAGAAAACCGCGACCATCCCCCAAGAAAGGATTATACTCGCCAAATTGATAACCGTGGTAACGTAGAGCTAAAAAAGGGGTCAGGGATTGAAATTTACCAAAAGCCTCGATAAAATGCTCATCTAAGGTTAATTCTGGCTGAATTCCCACCAAAGGTAATAAAGCATCATTGCGAAAACGAAGGATATGACGGGGAAAATCCGCGGCCGCCACTTGATCGTAGTATTGGTCCCCCAAGTCCTGCATGGCGCTTTCGTAAGGGAGACTGAGAAAGGGATTGGTGAGATGGTCTGTCATAGTGGTGGTGTCGATCGAGCTTTGAGGCGATAAAGTGATAAAGATAGCCAAAAATTTTCCTACTGAGACTATCAAACAGCGATGCCCGATTCTATTATGTATCAAGGGGACTATTTTCTTGTCCTCGAGGCCGATCAACCTGAACAATTCCAGACTCCCGACCAGTTACAGGATAAGTTAAAAGATTTAATCACCGCAAAACCGGAAATTTGTCCCAGACAATTGGCAAAATTCTCTAGTTTTGAGGAAAAAGCTCTCCATCTGCGCGATAATTACTGCGAGTTAGACCTGGGTGAGGGGGGTTATCTACAATGGTATGTGGTCCGTTTGGAAAAATAAGGAAACCCATTATTCAGTAGTTAGGTGTTAAAAACTGTCAGACACCCCCCTTATCAAGGGGGGATTAAGGGGGGGATCAATCTCCAATTTAATTATAACCAGCTACTTAGTTATTAAGGCAGAGGCAATCAGAGCAATTATCTTTTTAACTTTTAACTTTTCTAACTTGATCATTATGGGAGAAATAGAAGATTTACTGGCACAAATGAAGGCAGAATACCAGAAACGGGATCAGGAAAAACCGATGCCGTCCCCTTCTTCTCGCCAAGAAAAAGATCGTTCCCCGTCCGAATTTAAGGTTAATTATGCCGGCGATTCTTCTACCGATGCGCTTTTAAAAGCTTTAGCCTTAGAAAACCAAGAAAGGCAACAACAAGAGGCAGCGGAAAAAGAAAAAGCGACGGCATTAAAACAACAGCGCAAGCGAGAAGCTTTAACTAAAAAGGCAAAACAATGGTTAGATAAATTGGATGTTAAATCGGAGGAAGGACGCTGGTTTGAGGAGTTTTCCTATAGCTACGATTCTCCTTTAGAAGCGGCGATTACCTATCTAGAAGCTTTAGGAGAAGTGGATATTTCTAAATGATCAGGTCTAATTTAAAGTTGTGGGTAAATTGGCCGCATCAAAAACTCGATTATGCCACCAAATATTATCACCAGCTATAATATTTGTGCCGTAACGAGGGACGATACCATAAACAGTGCCGGGGTCATAATCCAAAGCTTGACTGATGAGATTGTAGAGACGTTGTAGATCAAAACCCCGGGGGTCACAATGGGGATATTTTCCTTGATTAATCAGAAAACTATCGACGGCAAAATGGCTGACAATTTGCGGTAATTGTCCCGTTTGTAAGGCTGCGAGGAGATAATATTTCGCCGTTTGTTGGTATTGAAAATCGCTGTAACCGGGGAGGGTTTGCAAGCGTCCTTTGGTCAAACAGTGGGATCCCGGCGCTTGTACCAGTTCAATGTTAACACTGGAGATAACCCGACGATTTCTTTCGGCAAAAACCGGCCGCAAGCGATCGCAATTAGGGTGAGATAGCTGTTGACAAATCGCTTCTGTTGCCCATAATGCGGTAGTTTTTGCCCCATCAAAGTAATTTATGGGATATTGCTTGACTAAACGCTTAAAGACGGCTTCTGAAGGCGTATTTAACCAAATTCTCGCCCTTTTTTCTAACTCAGAGGCCGATCGTGTACTCAAGGGAACACCCTCTAAAGCAAGTGCAAAACCCTTGACGCGGATAGTTTCTGGGGTAAGTTGCCACAGTTGACGCACTAATTGATCCCTGGTGTCTGCGGGCAGCATTTCGGCTGCTTGTTCATAAAAAGTGGCCGTGGGACGGTGACGCTCAAAAAAAGGCCGGGCGATCGAGTCTAAAATATCTCTATCCCTAGAATTCGGTTTGCGGGGGATGTAAACATTCGGACCCAATTTCATCGGACCGCGAGCATATTTTTTCTGTTCTTCGATGTTACCCGCAGTCATGCTCCAAGCTGTATCGTGGAGAATAAACAAAGGAGTGCGATCGAGGGTTAATTCGGTTTCTGGCGCGTTAATTTGCAAAAATTCGGCAATTTTCTGTTTTTCTAACTTATTTAGACTCTTACCAGCTAAATTCTCCCCCACAGTGGAGGGATTAAAAATATCTATGGTTGCAGTGGAGAGACTAGAGGTATTCAGTTTTAAAATCACTAGGGACAAGACTAAACTAATCACCAAAGAAGTCACTCCCCATCGCCATTGCTCCCGGGGAAAGATAGAATATCTGGGGGGAGAAAATTGTCTTAATTTTTGCCGTCTTTGTCGATTCATCGGACTCTTTTAACTCGCTTTCCACCCATTGTATTCACTTTCTCGAAAAAGGGAATTAATACTAAATCCGTTGAGTATATGCTACCTATCAGGATAGGCACTCATGCAATAGGCAATAGGCAATAGGCAATAGGCAATAGGCAATAGGCAATAGGCAATAGGCAGCTTTATTCTCCCCACTTCCCCACTTCCCCATTTCCCCACTTCCCCACTTCTCCCCCTCCCCACACCCCACTTCATAATTCATAATTCATAATTCATAATTCCCACACCCCACTTCCCCACACCCTACACATAATTACTGAAGAACCATTGAGTATTAAAAGCTCGATCGCAGGATATTTCTAGTAATCTTAGTCCTGATTCTGGTAAAACTGCGATTTTTTGCTGAAAATCAGTCCAATCACTGATTAAATGGTAATCGATACCGTAGGTGTGACAGAGTTGGCAAAAGTCAATATTTTGGGGAGTGGCAAAAAATTCTTCAAAGGGAGGGTCAAATTTGGCGATCGGCAAGATCTGGAAAATGCCTCCCCCCTTGTTATTGATTAAAATTATGGTCAAGGAGCCAACAAAATATTTTTTGATTAAAAAACCATTTGTATCGTGTAATAGGGCTAAATCTCCCGTTAATAGCAGACTAGGGACATTTTTATAAGCCATTCCTATTGCAGTGGAGAGGTTGCCGTCGATGCCATTGGCCCCGCGGTTAAAATAGGGACGAATTTGGCGATCGCTAGGCGGGTTAAAAAATTCGGCATAGCGAACAGGCATACTATTAGAGATAAAGATCGGGGTGCGGGGGGGGAGGTATTGGGAGAGCAGCCAGGGGATTTTTCCTTCAATCAGTTTAGTTTCTGCTGCCAAAAGGTGATCGATGGTTAATCTAGCTTGCTGGTCGAATTTTTGCCATAATTCTCGATATTCTCGGTTATTATCGGGTTTTTCTGGGAATAAATACCCTAATTGCTCGATATTTCCCCTGAGATGTCCGGTTTTTCCCTGTAGAGGATCATAATTATCGGGATGGGGATCGATAATCCAGCGCGGACAGTCGATTTCTTCTAACCAGGTCCGTAATTCTTTGCTGGTGGGTAATTCCCCAATTTGCAGGACAACATCGGGGGTTAATTGGGTTTTAATGGCAGGATTCCGCAATAATAAATCATAGGTGGTGATCAGATGGGGATTTAAGCCTGCATAGTTTCGCAGAGGAGATAAAGCTTCCGCTAAGACGGGATATTGTTGCGATCGAGCTAAATTAGCGATCGCCTGACAGTAACTTTCGGGGTTTTGCGGGGAAGCTAATCCCGCGATGATAATTCCTTGACGGGGTAAAGAAGGAATTTCGAGAATTGAGTGGTTAATGGGGATATTTGGCCGAGATATATGGCTAAAAAAAGCTTCTTGGTCAAAATTAGCCTCTAAATTGCTGATTTCCAGATCGGGAGTTGGTGCAAGGGGATCCCGAAATGGTAAGTTCAGATGCACTACTCCGGGGACAGGATCGAGACAGCGCCACCACGCGTGGATGATGGTTTGACGGAGATAGCGTAAACGCTCGATATTGGCACTAGGACAGCTAATTTCCGCTTGCCAGTTGGGATAATTACCGTAGAGTTTGACTTGATCGATAGTTTGACCGGCATGAGTATGACGCAATTCTGGGGGGCGATCGGCAGTTAGAATTAATAAAGGGACATGACTTTCTTTTGCTTCAATGACTGCGGGATAAAAATTAGCCGTGGCAGTGCCGGAAGTGCAGACTAAAACCACTGGTTGATATAATTGTTTGGCTAATCCCAGGGCAAAAAAAGCAGCGGAGCGCTCGTCTAAAATGGGAATAGCTTCAATCTGGGGATGTCTTGTTAAGGCTACCGTTAAAGGAGTCGATCGCGATCCGGGAGAAACCACCCCTATCTTCAATCCCAAACGGGCCAATGTTTCGACTAAAATAGAACCCCAAAGTGTATTAAGATTGCGAAAATCGATCGACATTTATTAGTTCAGTGCAAAGGTTAGGAGACAATAAGTTAAAGAGTCTATTAATCAATTTAACATTTGCCGGAACTGGCCAAGAATAAGTTATTACTGAGTCAGTCCCGATGGAAAAATTTTCACCCCCACAGATGAAAGAGGTTTCCTTTCCTACACCCCACACCCTCTTTCAAGTCAGCGATCCTAGTTAAGTTTACTCTCGATTCCCAGTCCAATTTATCCCTTTTCTGGGTTACTTCTTGCTAAGTTTTAACCAGAAAATTTATAGGTTAATACCACATTGATATTAGCTGCCAGCAGGGCCAAGAAGAGCAGAAAAGTAAAGCGATCGATCCAGAATTTTTTAAAGAGACCAAAGATATCCTTGAGATAGAATACTCCCAGAATTGCTGCCGTACCGATTATAAAATAATAGCGGCCGTAGGGAGAAGCTAAAATCCAAGCTGTCAGATTGAGATGAATCGACCAAACTCCCAGAAAGATAAAAATAATTGAGGCAGTTAATCCGTCCGTTTCTTGGCGAAAATCATCAAGAAAGATGCCTAGAATAATAAACATAAATGGATAAAAAGGAATCATATACCAAGTAAAAAAGTGACTTTGCGCTCCTGTGGAAACTAAAATTAAGCTGTAGAGGATTACCGGTAAAGCGAGTAATCTAACTTGGGGACTAGCGGGATTTTTTCTCAGAAAGGGTAAGAGGGTTAACCAGCTAAAAATTAACCAACCATCCTCAAAAAATACCGTGGGAGTGATTAGATATTTGACAAAGTTAAAGTCCTCGAAGCGCAGGGATTGTTCTTGAAATATCTTCCGAAAAAAATCGTAGTCGTAGATAGCACCGTAGAGAAAATAGAGAGAGAAAAAGAAAGCACCGATCACAGTTACATAAATAGCCTCGCGTCCTTGCTTTTCGTAAATCAAGAGGACAATTAATAATGCTACTAAATAAATAGCCGTTACTTTGACTAAACAAGCTAAACCAGCTAAACAAGCGGCGATGTAGAGATATTTTTTTTGCTTAGTTTGATAGTATTGCCAATAAAGTAAGACGATCAACAAGCATAAAACAATCATTAAATTTTCACTAATCGCTAACCGAGATAGAAAAACTGTATTGGGATTGGTGGCATAAATTAAACTAGCGATAATAGCGATCGATAAATTACTTAACTTCAGAGCCAGTAAATAGACCAAAACTATCGCAGCAATACCTAAAAGTAAAGAAGGGACTCTAATAATAGTTAAACTGCAATCAAAAAAAGTCTTTGCTCCTCCTAAAATAGCAAATAAACCCACCAATAAACCAAATAAAGGAGGATGATCAAACCAAGGAGTGACCAAACGATAACGGATATTTTTTGCTTCCCAAACCACCGTAGGAAAATTATCCGTGGGATTCAACCAAGACCAACTGGTGGGGATACCCGTTTGTAATAAACTCATGCCACTCCAAGCAAAAGCATATTCGTCAGCAGTCCAATTATCCGGAGGCAAGGAATCATAATTATAGATTCGCAAAAAAGCACCTAAGCAGGTGATAATTGCTCCAATCAACCAATATTTATGGACAGTCAAAAAGCTGGGCATCGATTATTAAGGATAAGTGGCAGTGACTAAATGAGAGTCAGAATTTCATGGTATAATAGATAGGGTGATATTGACAGAAAAATCGGCATGAATCAAAAAATTGCCTTTTTAGGATTAGGAGTAATGGGAGCGCCGATGACAGCTAATCTTGTCCGTCAGGGTTTTGCTGTTAATGCTTGGAATCGCAGCCCAGAAGCGCCGGGGATAACCATTGCTGGGGCAGCGGGTGCGAACATTTGTTCTAATATTGCCGCCGCCGTCAGGGATGCCGAGATTGTCTTTACCTGCGTCGGGGATGTACCTGATGTGGAAGCGGTAATTTTAGGACTGGGGGGTGTCATGGAATCGGCAGCGGTGGGAACTCTGGTGGTGGATATGAGTACCATTGGCTCTCAAGCCGCTAGGATGATTGGGGAAAAGCTAGAGGCAAATAATCTCCGTTTTCTCGATGCTCCCGTTTCTGGGGGCGATATTGGGGCGAAAAACGGCACTTTAACTATTATGGTGGGGGGGAAAGAGGCGGATTTTCAGACTTGTTTACCCTGTTTTCAAGCCATGGGCAAAACTATTCGCTGGTGTGGAGAAATCGGCAACGGACAAGCGGTAAAACTCTGTAATCAAGTCTTGGGGGCGGTTCACATGGTGGCGCTGTGTGAGGCTCTAAAAATGGCAAAAATTCAAGGATTAGACCCCAATTTAGTCATAGAAGTCTGTAAAACGGGGGCGGCAGGTTCTTGGGCGTTGGAAAATTTGGGACCAAAAATCCTCGCCCAAGATTTACAGCCGGCTTTTATGATTGAACATATCTTAAAAGATTTGCGATTAGTCAAAGAAACTGCCCAGACAGCCGGGGAAATTCTGCCCGGGACAGATTTAGCAGAAGCTTTATTTAAAGTAGTAGCGGAATTGGACGAAGGTAAGGGAATTAAACAGGGAACCCAAGCGATGATTCGCGCCTACGATTAAGCATTTTGTTGGCGATAAATATCATCGGTACGGGCAGCCATGATGAAATCATTTTGATGTAATCCACCCACGTCATGGGTCCACCAAGAAACGGTAACTTTACCCCATTCTGTCAATAAAGCGGGGTGATGACCTTCTTTTTCCGCTGCCTCTCCCACGGCATTAGTGAAGGCGATTGCCTCTTGAAAATTGGCAAATTTATAGAGTTTTTGCAGACGGGGAATACCCTCGTATTCTAAGAGATTCCAATCGGGAATTTTAGCCTGTAAAGCGATAATTTCCTCGGCAGTGATAGGAGAAGAACCCGATTGATAAGGTTGACATTTTTGTTGAGCAAGTTCGGTCATAGGGGTATCAATCCAGATTTTTTATCTTTATTATAGAGGAAAATCCCCCAGAGAAATTTTTTATTCTTCCTCTGACTCTGGAGAACTTACCCAAGGGGTAGAAGATTCGGCAGCTTTCGGGAAAGAAAAAGATTTTTTTGGAGGAGAAGGCAATAATTCCAATTGTCGATTACTGGTTTTATAGCTAGTTTTATTTTTCTGCTCTCCCCGTCGTCGTTGGGAGGTTTTTTCCTCTGTTGTATTTTCGGCTATCACTTCATACAAAATCGCCCGTTTATCCTCTTGTTGACCTTTTCTTAAAACCCGTCCTAAACGCTGAATATATTCCCTCGTGGAACCGGTTCCTGATAAAATAATCGCGATGCGTGCTTCCGGCACATCAACCCCTTCATTAAGAACATGGGAAGTCACTAGAATTTTGTATTCTCCCTGACGAAAACGGGTCAGGATTTCATGGCGTTCTTTCACGGGAGTTTGATGGGTTATGGCAGGTATTAAAAAGCTCTCGGAAATGCGGTAAACTGTGGCGTTATCGTTGGTAAAAATTAAAATTGCTTCTGGATAGTGTTCACAGATTAACTCGGCTAAAACCCGCAATTTTCCCTGGGTTCCGGAGGATATTTCCTTCGACTCCCGGTGCGCTAACATCGCCCGGCGCCCTTCGCTACTTCTGGCACTAATCATGACAAAATTTTGCCAACCATCTAAACCGGACAAACTGAGATTATTTTTTCTTAAAAAATCATTGCGAATTTTAATTGCTTCTTGATATTTTTCCTGTTCTTTGGCAGATAGTTTCACTTTGATTTGAATTATTTCATGATCCGCTAGGGCTTTTCCTGACAAGTCTTGGGGACTTTTTTTATAAACAATTGCACCAATAAGATAATCTAAATCTTGATGACTACCATCACCGCGATCCGGTGTTGCTGTTAAGCCTAAACGATAGGGTGCGATCGAATCTTCCGCTATTTTCCGAAAGAAATCCGATGGTAAATGATGACATTCATCAAAAATTAAAAAAGCGTAACGATTGCCAAGAGTTTCTGAATAAATTGCCGCACTTTGATAGGTGGCGATTAAAATAGCACTATTATCCTTAGAACCTCCCCCTAATAATCCCACCTCGGCATCGGGAAAAGCCGCCAACATCTGGGCATACCACTGGTGCATTAAATCAATAGTCGGCACGATAATTAAGGTACTGCGGGGAGTCGATTGTAGAGCTAATTGGGCAAGATAGGTTTTGCCGGCAGCGGTGGGAAGGACGATAACACCCCTTCTCTGGGATTTTTTCCAAGCGATTAACGCTTCCGTTTGGTGGGGGTAGGGTTCCCGTTCAAAACTGGCAATTAATTCTAAATTGTTAAAAGCTTTTGCTTCATCTTGGAAGTTAATGCCCTCCTCCTGTAGGGTTTCCACGAGAGGACGATAATGAATGGCCAAAATGCGAAATCTTTCGATACGATCATCCCAAGTGGCAAAATCTAGCCATTTTTTCCCTTTTGGTGGTGGATGGAGAATTAAGGTTCCTCGCTCATATTTGAGGGTGGGTAAGCGCATTTTTCAGTTATCAGTTATCAGTTATCAGTTATCAGTTATCAGTCATCAGTTATCAGTTATCAGTTATCAGTTATCAGTAAACAGTTAAGCTAAGACGCATTTAAACCGCTTATTCTTAGATTAGCCGACCCCCCCCCAATCCCTTTACTGTTGCCTTTTGCCGTTCGGCTGAGCTCACGGCCGAAGCCTCTTGCCTTTTGCCTCGTCTCAACAAGCAATTTAAATTACGAACAGCTTATCAGTAAACAGTAAACAGTATAAGTGAACTGAAAACTTACATCTGATAACTGATAACTTATTCAAGGCTGATGGCTTATATTTATCTAAGGGAGGACTTACGCCCTACGCCTCTACAGAAAAACTAATGCGGGGTAATGTAGGGGCGCAATGCTTGCGCCCAAAATGTAAAATTTACGAACACTTTACACCATGATGTCAAGAGAGCCAATTCATCTTGTTAAAAAAATAGAGTGTGAATTAACACACTCTTAGCATATCGGAACAGCCAAAGTTTAGCAATAGATTAAATCTTTTCGGTTAGCTTAGTCAAAACGCGATTGGAACGTTCCACAAAAGCTTGCATTCCCTCAGCATCAAATCCTTTTTGAGCAATTAAAGCTAAATCATAAACGTGCTGACAGAGCATTTTCGCCAATTGCGCCGATGGAGATTCGCCACTACCAGTAACAATACTTCCCTGACTAATCTGGATAATTTGTTGAATTAAGGGATGATTAGTATTAATCATCAGAATATGTTCTTCGGGGAAAGCCATGGCTTTTTGTTGCATCATTGCCGTCATTTCCTGTAAGCGTCGCATCGCTTCTGGAAGCAAGACAATTGCCGGGGGAGTACCTTGGGGATCATCAGATTTCAAGGCTTCAGTTTTGATATTGATGCGGGAATTATCGAGAGCTTTAGCGAAGATTTCTTTGATCAATTCAGCCCGGGTTTTATTACTACCGGGATCGATAATTTCACTAGCTTGATCCTGTTCGAGCAGTGTCGAATCTAATTCAGAATCAACCCGGGTGAATTTCACATCAGAGTATTCTCTTTCTAGGAAAGGAATAAAGTAATTAGTATCGATGAAAGAATCAAAGAAGAGGATTTCTAACCCTTGATTTTTGTAGAGTTCAACGTAGGTGGATTGGCTACGAGGATCGGTACAGTAAAAAACTCGATTTTCGTGGCGTTCTTTATGGCGTTCTAGGTAGGCTTTGAGAGTAGTATAACCTTCCTGTTCGATCGCTTCTAGGGGAGTTTTCGCCGTTGCTTCTTGCCATGCGTCACCTTCGGCGGTTTGCACTTCCACTTGTACTGGGGTTTCTGGGGGTTTGTAGGTAGTGCGATAGATTAAAATATCTTCTACCTGCTGTTTAAATTTATCCTCTTTTAAGGAACCAAATTTAATAAAAGTTCCCACATCTCCCCAACAACGAATATATTCTTTTGCATCTTCGTTGTAGAGAGATTTGAGGCGATCAGCAATTTTTTTGGCAATAAAATCGGCAATACGGCGAACGGTGCGATCTTTGGTTAAAGCACTTCGAGACACATTTAAAGGAATATCTGGACTATCGATAACTCCTCGCAAGGGCATCAGGAAATCGGGAATAATTTCCTCGCAATGATCGCTGACAAAAACCTGATTACAGAATAACTTTAATTGTCCTTTTGAGACATCCACATCCGGTCTGAGTTTGGGAAAATAAAGAATGCCATTGAGCAAGAAAGGATAATCGGTATTCAGATGTACCCAGAGTAAAGGTTCTTCTTGGAAAGGATAGAGATAACGATAAAATTCTAGGTAGTCTTCTTTAGTCAGATTTTGAGGAGATTCTTTCCATAAAGCCCGTTGTTGATTAATCACTTCCCCATCAATTTTAATGGGAACGGGCATAAAATCTGAGTAGGTTTTGACTAACTGGCGAATGCGAGCAGGTTCTAAATATTCCCCTTCCTCATCCATTAAAGTTAGGGTGATAGTGGTGCCGATTTGGCTGCGGGAAGAATCGGTTAATTCAAACTCTGGAGAACCATCACAAGACCAATGGACAGGGGTAGCACCTTCTTGATAGGAAAGAGTATCAATTTCTACCTTTTTAGCCACCATAAAAGCCGAGTAAAAACCTAGGCCAAAATGGCCGATTAAATCGTTGGCTGATTTTTGGTATTTATTGATAAATTCTTCCGCACTGGAAAAGGCAACTTGGTTAATATATTTCTTGATTTCTTCCGCCGTCATCCCGATACCATTATCGGTAATTGATAGGGTACGATTTTCTTTATCGATGGCGAGATTAATTTCTGGTTCGGGGACTTCTCCTCTCGCTTCTCCTGCTAAGGAAGCCATTTTTAATTTCGAGATGGCATCAACACTATTAGATATCAATTCCCGCAGAAAAATTTCATGGTCAGTGTAGAGGGATTTTTTGATAATAGGGAAGATATTCTCGGTATGAATCGTGATATTACCTTTTTCGAGTACCGTCATACGTTCAATTACTAAGGGCTTGACTATTCTAACTTTTTTATTCTGCTCGATAATGGCAGCATTGATCACAGGGCGATTGCCCAACTTCCTCTAGGGGGATAACCGTACCGATAAACGGAGTTGACGGCAGCGGGGCGATTTCTAGAACTCGATCGCAAAAATCAGGGTTATTTATGACTTTTTGACTTTTACAAGCGGTTGGTTGAGATTTGCCGATTGAGGGGGAATTGCAGTAGCTCTACTGTTCACTTTGCAGATATCCCTCAATCAAAATATCGGGATTGAGATAATTAACCGTGACATTTTCTAACTGTAAAGCTTGGCTCATTAACTGGAAACCTAAATCACCCACAGCAGTAGGTGCATTAATTCCCCCGATGATTTTGGGCGCAATAAAAGCGATAATTTTTTGTACCATGCCCTCAGCGATCGCTGATGCACTTAAACCGCCGCCGCACTCCCACAAAACCTGACAAAATCCCCTTTGATCAAGATTTTCCATCACTAAAGTGGGTGTCACCTCGGTGAGTTCGATCACTTCCACGCCTTTTGTTAATAATTGTTGCTTAAGCTTGACATTAGCATCAATTTGTGTATAGACAAGGGTGGGAAATTGACTGGTATCCCAAAGATGGGCGGAGGGGGGTAAATCGAGCGATCGAGTCATGACCACGCGCAGGGGATTATGATCAGAGAGGCCGTGAGTGGTGAGGTGGGGATTATCTTGACGGACAGTGCTGCCGCCGACGATAATCGCATCACAGGCCGATCGCAGTTGATGGACTATTTGGCGAGAAGCGGGGCTAGTAATCCAAGTGCTATGACCGCTAGTAGCGGCAATTTTGCCATCGAGAGTCATGGCATATTTGAGGATACCGAAGGGTTTTTTAGCGGTGATGCGATGGATAAAACCCTGATTGAGTTGACGACATTCGGACTCCTCCACCCCCACCAGCGTCTCGATGCCTGCCGATGCTAGTCTTTGAATGCCTTTCCCCGCCACCAAGGGATTAGGATCGATCATCCCTACCACCACTTTTTTAATGCCTGCTTGCACAATTGCCTCGCTACAGGGGGGAGTACGTCCATAGTGGTTACAGGGTTCAAGATTGACGTATAAAGTGGCACCACGGGCTTTTTCTGCCGCCTGTCTCAGGGCGAAAACTTCTGCATGGGGTTGTCCGGCCCCTGGGTGAAAACCTTCGCCGATAATTATACCCTCTTGAACGATCACAGAACCCACCAAAGGATTAGGAGAAGTCCGCCCCAAGGCTTGCCTAGCAAGGGTTAGACATCTTTGCATCATTTTGCGATCGAATTCCGTTGCCTCGGCCATGGTTTATTTCTCCAAAGGAGGGGAGACTTTATCAGTGATCAGTGGGAATTATAAATTATAAATTATCAATTATAAATTTATGAATTATAGGTAATGTTCTAGACCTGTGGATCGTATTTCTGCGAGGTGGTCAGTCTATTCATTGTGACTTGTCTTATCCAAAGAGTCAGAACACTACCCATTTCTGAAATTATAATGCTGGAACTTATAGCTTCCATTACTACTGTAATTGAATTGGATATCTAACAAATCATTGCACCCAACCAACCAAAAGCGACTAATGCTGGAAAATAGGCTAAAATGGCAGGTGAGTTCAACTGTAGGGTGGTTTAGGCGACGGTAACTGCTACAGTTTAGTATTGATTTTGTGTTCGCCGTAACCCACAAAATTATTGATCCTTTTTTCTTGGTGCGTTATATTAATATTAACGCATCCTTGTATTTTAGGAGATTAGGATAGGGGCTATCCCAATCTCAACAAGAACAAGAAAAAGAGTGACCCTAGACGCACCCGAAATCAAAAAGCTTGCCTTATAAATAAAGAGTCTCCTATTTGTTCTTCGGAATGTCAACTTCCGCAGACTGGAAAGTATCAACGTGGTTTTTCTCGAAATTATTCTCCTTGACGGCTAATTTATCCGATAAGATCAATGATGACACTGTAGTTATAATATTGTTACGGCGGATTCATGTTTGTTCTGGTAAATTCTCCACCCTGAAAGGTTTATCCAATAAGGAATTGGCTGTACCAGAGGAATAAAGTAACTGCTGTATGCCATCAACAACCATCCTCAACCAATGATCCCTAAACTACCCTTTTCTAGGAAAAACAATCAGCAAAAAAGTCATCCATCCGAACAGCCCTCTGTAAATTCTACCACACCAGAGACAAAATCAAAACAATCGATCATTACAAGGATCGTTCAACTATTACCTTTCTGGACAAACAATCAGAAAAAAAGTCATCAATCCGAACAACCCTCTGTAAATTCTACCAAACCAGAGAAAAAAAACACGATCCGTTCATGGCTAATGAAATTCGGGCAAAAAAGTTTACCGATAGCTGTATCGGGTTCGGTTATAGTTACTCTTATCACTAATCCCGATAAGGTTCAACTTTGGCTAACTATGTTATTCCCAAAACCTGTTTCCTTCTCTTGCGAGGGTATCACTGTTCAAATCCCGCAGAATTGGCAACAACTTGGATGTCAATCTGTTGCAATTCCTGATGTTCCTGATGCTACCATCATCCCCAAGTCTTTTGTTAGTAATGAAAGCAATTCTCCTAAAATACGCTTGATTGTCGAAGAGCTTTATGACAACGATATTACTTTGCAAAAATTTTACCAAAAAGAAAAAGAACAAGCAAAATTATTTATAGATAACAAGAAAAATACTTATTTTAGAGGTAATGAAAAATTTCAATTTAAGGGTAATTCAGATAACTACGAATTAGTTTATGATGCAGACAATATTAAACGAAGAGATATTGGTTTTTTATACAGTAAAAAACAATATACGATTCGTTATGAAGCCAGTACCCAAGACTTTGATAAGTATGAAAAGGAAGCGAGAGAGATAATCAACTCTTTAGAGTTAGATTCGGTTAAAGAAGCGAAATAGTCTATGATTAAAAGTTTTCGCTGTCAAGACACAGAAACCCTGTCATGTTGAAATTGTTGATTATCATTAAGGGAGGTTGATGATGAATAATTGGAAAAGCACCATTCACCCCGGTGAAATTCTCGCGGATGAATTAGAAGAAATTGATCTTACTATCTCTCAGCTTGCCCAAAAAATTTATGTTTCGCAAGAAACTCTCTATCATATTGTACAAGGAGACGCGAATCTCACGGGAGATATTGCTTTAAAATTAGGACGTTTCTTTAATACTGGTGCAGAATTGTGGATGAATTTACAAAAGGCTTATGAATTGGATGTAGCCAGAGAAAATTTAGGCAATAGGCTAGAAGAAATCATTCTTTATCAATCTATTTCTTCTCTATAGAGGATAATCATGATGAAACGTGAATACGATCTTGCTAACATGAAAAGTCGGACTAACCCTTTTCCTCAACAATTAAAGAAACAAGTCACCTTACTTTTAAGAATTGAAGTGATTGAATATTTCGAGAATAAAGCCAAAGACAAGGGTATTTCTTATCAAGAGTTAATAGATTTATATCTTCAAGATTGTATGACCAATCAAAGAGAGTTATCTTTTGATTAACGCCTTAAGTTCCTTAAAGCCTTGGAGTTAGAGGTTAAGTACCTATCCGTGCTACGATCTCGGCTATAATAGCATCATTCGGTTTTCTTTATTGTGTGAGGAGTCACCTGATATGGTTTACAGAACATCGGCTTTTGGTTTACTCGCTGTGACATTATACCAAATCCGCCTTAGAAAGTCCAGTTTACAAGCTTCTCGGTTCGTAGTGACGACTTCAGTCGTCCCATAACGGTATCTCAATTAAACCCACAGGGATTAAAATCGTGTAGATCGCGGTATAATGGAATGATTAATGCTAGTATAACTTCCTCAATGCGGACACTGTTTACTTTTGTTTAGGTCTAAATCCTGTTTTTCAAGCTTATGAGATTAACCAAGTTGGGCGTTTTTATTGGCTTTGTTGCTATAAATGCAATGACTTCTGTTTATGCGGGAAATCCTGCTCTTGTTGAACGACTTAAGAACACGAATGAATGTGAAAAATGCGATCTTAGCGGAACAGATTTAAGTAATTTGAACTTGGCTAGTGCTAACTTAAAGAGAGCTAATATAAGTGGTGCAAATTTACGAAACACTAATCTAGCAAGTGCTGACTTGAGCGGAGCAATCCTAAGTGGTTCTAATCTAAGGGCGGCTAATTTAGCTAATGCTAATTTAGCTAATGCCAAGCTTGATACTGCCAACTTAACTGAAACTAACCTTGGTAGTGCCAATTTAACTAATGCCAGTTTACTTTCAGTCTATTTATGGGAGACTAATTTTGCTGGTGCTAATATGAAAGGTGCTAGATTGAAAGCTAGTTCCAGAAGTGGTTGTAATGGAACCGGCTCTGATGGTACACCACTTCAGAAATGTTGAAGAACCTCTTACTTGTTCCCAGCATACCTATTAAGTAACTACGACAATAAAATAGTACCAAATACATATATTTGACAAGTCATAGTTTGCACCATCTAAAGTAAACCATATTGCCAAAATTTTCCCAACTCTCATTCCCAAATGTTCGCCCAACAGGGAGGTGTCCTATTGGGGCATTTGCTTTAAAAGTTAGATCTGAATAATCGAGCCAATTCCCCTCTTTTCGCCAGCCAACGCGGTCGCCAAACTTTTTCCAGATTTCATCATTATATCCTTCTTTTCCTCCTAGATTCTTGTAGATTTTCTGCTGTACACTAAAGCCAAATCTTCCATTACTATAGTTTAGCCAAAGTTGATCAATGATTTTTAAATCGTAACAAGGAAACCCAACAATAGACTGATAATCTAGAAAACTATCCCCCTTTCTGCCAGCCGCTTCCAGCATTAATTTTGTCGTTTCTTCATCTGCTTCTTTCCATTTTTCTGCTGCTAATAGTTCTTGTAGTGGAGTATAGTCCACTTTAGTTACTGATGAGATTAAGGTGATTCTTGGTTTAGGAAGAGTTGGCGGTGAAGGTGTCGGTTGAGGATATAAATCAATAGGAATCGCTAAAGATGATGATTTATTCCCAGAAGCGTCTTTATCTGCTTCGACTAATATTCCGACTAACTCACCATTTTTATTAACAACCGCGCCGCCACTCATTCCGACTTCCGTTTCTACATCCATCTTCAGCGTTGCCCCTTTTTTCCCTTTTAGTAGAGCATCAGGAGGTAATCTATCAGTAAATTTACCCAGGTTAAGGGTAGGAGTAGATAGTCTTTTTGTAAGGAATGAGGAAGGAAGCGGATAGCCAGAAACGGTTAGATCATCGGTGGGTTGTAATTGCTGGCTATCTCCTATATTCGCCGTTCGATATTTAGCAGAACTTTGTATGGTAATCTCCGCTAGATCGTAATCGTCAATTTGCTTAATATTTTTCTCATTAATGATGTGGCTACCGATTATTTGCTGATTAGAAGGATTAAAAATTAAAACTTTATAGTTTCTCTTTTCTTGCACCACATGATATGCTGTTAGAATCGTGTAGAATTGTCCTTGCTGGCGAACGATTACCCCAGAACCCCCATCCTCTTTATAGTTTCCTTCTACATCAATTCTGACGGTAATCTCCTTTAATTGTGATTGATCCAACTGAGCGATCGCCACAGGAAAAGGTATCAATATCGAGACAATAACCAACCAAGCGAACCATCTTTTTATCATTGTCTTTCAGTCCTCGATCGCTCCACTTCTTCGATAAACTTCTTGACATGAATATAAACCTCTCGGTGAGTCTCTCCATAATAAAAACGAAACTCTCCCGTTAATTTTAAATCCGTCCGATAGCGAAGTGCTAACATCTTATCTAAAACTCTTTCCGCGTTTTCCCCTCGCTTTAATTTAACGATAAGTTCTCTTTCGGTATCGCAAGCTTTATCTTTGGGTTCCTTGACAAAACAAATGATCGGATAATTATCCCTCGATTTTCCCGTCCGTAAAAAAGAACGACTCCAGGTTTTATCGTCATATCTTGCTTGAATAATCTCAGAAACTTCCTGGCACCGCTCTAGTGGCTTTTCCCCGGCAACTTCCTCCACCCAATAAATAAATGGTACTAAATTACCCGTTCCGTTCTGGATCATTGTCGTGGGAACTTTTTGCTTTGTGGAGGGATAGCTTTCTATTTGACAGATAATTTTAGGCGATTCCGTTCGCCCTTGTTGTGGGGTGAAACCATTAGAAAGCATAACAACAAATGCCAAGGGGAAATAGCGCCAGAAAACATTCATCGCGGTTGTCGCAAGCGAGGAGTATATGCCGCGATTGTATCATAATCGGTAAGGTGCGTTCCCTGTCGTCGCAGCAAGAAACGCACCCGACAAAATCTGGGGATTGCTCGATCACCCCCGCTTCCCTATTCCCTAATTCGCCTCTTAAATATCTAACCTTTGGTAGATGCTATTAAGATGATTTAGGTGCTGCTGGGGATCAAAGCAACTTTCAATCTCGTCGGGGGATAAAATGCCAGTAACTCGCTCATCTTGGCTGATAAAAGCTTTAAAATTGCCGTTATCAGCGTTCCAAGCGCGATGGGCGTTTTCTTGGACGATTTTATAGGCAGATTCCCGGCTAATTCCCTTACTCACTAAAGTTAAAAGAACTCTTTGACTGAAAATCACGCCACCATAGACATTCATATTTCGCTTCATGTTTTCGGGATACACCAGCAGATTTTTGACTAAATCGGTGATTTCCTTGAGCATAAAGTGGGTCAAAATGCAAACATCCGGCAGCATTACCCGTTCTACGGAACTATGGGAAATATCTCTTTCGTGCCAGAGGGCGATATTTTCTAAGGCGGAAACGCTATGACTACGGATAATTCTCGCCATTCCCGTTAAGCGTTCTGAACGGATGGGATTACGTTTATGGGGCATAGCGGAGGAGCCTTTTTGTCCTTTGGAAAAGTATTCTTCCACTTCTAGGACATCGGTTCTTTGCAGGTTGCGAATCTCCACGGCAAAACGTTCGATCGAAGCCGCTAATAAGGCTAATTGTTGCACATAATCGGCGTGTCGATCGCGCGAGATAACTTGAGTGGAAGCGGTATCCGGTTCTAATCCTAACTTCTGACAGGTTAAAGCCTCAATTTTCGGGTCAATATTGGCATAGGTTCCCACTGCACCAGATATTTTACCGATGGCGATGTCTTGGCGCAAGCGAATTAAACGATCGCGTCCTCGCAGCACTTCCGCTAACCATCCCGCTAGTTTAAAGCCAAAGGTGATCGGTTCGGCGTGAATGCCGTGGGAACGTCCCACCATGACTGTATAACGGTGTTCTTGGGCGCGATAGCGCAGGGCTTGGATAAAATCTTCTAATTGTTCTAAAATCAGGTTTAAACTGGCGACTAATTGTAAAGACAGGGCAGTATCTAATACATCAGAACTGGTTAAACCCAAATGAATATAACGCCCCGGCTCGCCCACATATTCGTTAACATTTGTTAAAAAGGCGATGACATCGTGGCGCACTTCTGCTTCTATTTCTAAAATGCGATCGGGATTAAAATTAGCTTTTGCCTTAATTTCTGCCACTGCATCCGCGGGAATATAGCCTAATTCTGCCTGCGCTTCACAGACGGCTATCTCTACCTCTAGCCATGTTTGATATTTATATCTATCCGTCCACAAATTCCCCATTGCAGGGAGAGTATAACGCTCGATCACTATTAATTCTTCCAAGACAACCGTTCAATTGTATCGGATCGGGGCAAGTCTGGGAATAGGCAAGGAGCAGCGGAAAGTTTTGTTTTCCCCACTCCCTTTTTAGCGGTTAGTGATTCGGTAGTAGCGGTGAGGCTCTTCTAGGTTGTGTGTGATAAGTTTAACTTACATAGATTGATCGATACTTTGTGTCCTTTGTGTCTTTGTGGTTCGTTCCACCCCCTCTCTAGGAGGATTATATCTTAAGAATACATTTTACCCACCAAATCCAAGAGAGCTGCGGTGAACTATCTTGTTTAATTTAGCTTGAATCCAATCCCTACCCTCTTGCTTCAACCCATGCTCGCATTTTACCCGGATTGTTCAATCCGTAGGGATCGACGAGTTTTTTAAATTCTAATTGTAGGGGATTAATCTGTCTGCTGCCGCCATCTTCCATGATATAAGTGTGAGGATTGGCAATGGCTGCCCCCTGTTGTTCATAGATAGCAATAATCTCATTTAATCGAGTTTCTGTGGTAAATTCTAGCAAGGGAAGACCGGCGGGAATAACTTTACCTTGAAATTTCAAAAATTCTAGGTGCATCATGATTTCCTCACCAAAATAATTATAAAGTTTCTCTACCGTGGCTAGATTAAAATAAAAAGCTTGTAGATAAGTTATCTTGGGGTTACAACTACGCGCGTGGAGAGTGGTATGATTCCAAGTAAATTCTAAGATACTGTTGCCTTTTTGGGTTTCTTCTGGCGTTTTATAGTAGGTAAGTTCACCCTTATATTCTTGAATTAAAGACTCTAAGGCGACTCGATCGCTGTCTGATACTATTAACAAAACTGCCGCTTTTTCTGTGGGTAAATAATCCTTAAGAGCGATAAAATAAGCGGGAATTGGCCAGGAGTGAACGCTAACCATTTTCTTAACGATGCCATCACTATCACTGAGAGCTTGACCAAATTTAGCGGCGGTGATAAAATCGGCAAAAGTAACGATAAATTCTGCCCAAGGATAACAGGGAGCGAGGGCTATTTCTAACTCGGTAATAATGCCATTTGTTCCGTAGGCATGATTGACTTTTTCCACCTCATCCCCCCGTAATTCGATAATTTTTGGTTCTGTTTCTAGGGTAACTAATTGCACTGCTTGCAGATTGCCCCTATCCTTCAATTGTCCATAATTAATTGAACCCATGCCCACACTGCCACCCCCGATAAAACCGCCAATTGTCGCCGTGCGATAGGTAGAGGGAGCCATTCTTAATTCCCAACCAATTGCGCGAGCTTGTTTATCAAAAAATGCCATTTTTACCCCCGCTTCTACTCGCGCTGTCCCCGGTTCGATCGAGATAATTTTTGTTAGTTTGGTTGTGTCTAAAATTACTCCTCCCCCCAAGGGAACACATTGACCATAATTACCTGTACCCGCACCTCTAACTGTTAAAGGAATTTGGTATTTAACGCAGGTTTTAGCGATGTCAATAACTTCTTGGCTATTGTGGGGACGAATGACTAAATCAGCCCGTTTATGTTGCAGTTGTGCCTCTAAAATGGGACTAAAATGATAGTAATCTAAGGAAAGTTTCGCCACTTGCCCCGGATCGGTGATAATTTCCAGATGGGAAAGTTCTTCAATGAGATTTTGATAGTTAGATTTCATGGTTAGGTAGGGTTTGCTGAAAAAGTCTATTGGTGGGGTTAGGATTCAGGATTCAGGAGAGACAGGAGACAGGAGACTATTTTTATTTGTTCTCCCCATACCCCAATTCATAATTCATAATTCATAATTCATAATTCATAATTCATAATTCAAAAGGGAAAAATTAAAAACCGATCGCCTAGGGGATCGGTTTTACTAAGAAGTATAAACTTTTATTAACTTTGTTTGCTGAGAAACTGTTGAGCTTGTCTAATAGCGGCAGCGCCGATATTGAAGAAAGCCCAGCCACCAGCAATAAGCAAAGGGGTTAAAACGATTAACACTCTCCAGTCCATAGATTTCCTTCTCCTCGATCGGTGCTTAAAAGATTGTTACTTGATTCTCATTTTATATTTATACCCTAAACCGCCCCTTTTGGGAATCCGGTATCAGTACCTTTTCCCCCATGAACGAGGGCAAGTTTAGCATAGCGCTCGGCGTGTTCGATCAACTCTTGAGCCTCCTGTGGCGACACTTCCCGGACGCGTTTAGCGGGAATACCCACCACTAAAGATCGCGGTGGTATATCTTTTGTCACAATACTACCCGCCCCAACAATACTACCCGCCCCGACGCGCACACCATCGAGAATCACTGCCCCAATGCCGATTAAACAACCGCGTTCAATATGGGCTGCGTGAATTACCGCCCGGTGTCCGATGGTAACGTAATCCTCAAGGATAGTAATTTTGCCCGGATCTCCGTGTAGGATTGCCCCATCTTGGATATTAGTATAAGCCCCAATTTCGATGCGTTCCACGTCGGCACGCAATACCGCCCCATACCAAACACTCACCCCCACAGCTAGGGAAATATCGCCCATTACCGTGGCATTAGGGGCAATAAAAGCCGCTTGACTGACATCGACAATCGGCCAGAAATTAGAAGTTGATCTTAAGTTATCTAAAGACATGGGAGGATCTGCACTAAAGTCGGAAGAGAATACCCGTCCAATTTGGTTGGGTATAATATGGGTAGGATTATTGGTACAAAGATAGCAATTTTTAGTTTAGGTTCTCCCATGATCAATGCAAGTTTACAATACCCTGTTTTTGGCCCCGATATCCATTGTCCTCACTGTCGGCAGCTAATCCCCGCCCTCACTTTGACGGATACCTATTTGTGTCCGCGCCATGGGGCTTTTGAAGCCGATCCCAAAACGGGTGAGTTGGTTCACTTGCAGTCAGGACGACATTGGCGACTCTGGAATGGTGAGTGGTATCGTCAACACACTCACCCGGATGGTATTCGTTTTGAGATTCACGAAGCACTCGATCGCCTCTATACTCAAGGATTTAAAGCGACTAAAGTGATTATTGCCAACCGTTATCGCGATTTAGTTAGTTCCTACCTAGAACGTAACACCACTTGGCGCGGTAATGAACCGGGTGAAGCCACTATTCCCCGTCTCTACGGTTTACCAGTAGAATTTAGCCCCGATGCCCCCGATGAACCCTGTTGGGATGTAATTAACTTTGATCTGGAAAAAGAACCGGGGGTTCCCAAACGTTATCCCTATTTTCGTCTTTTTGATTAGTCATTAGCCATCAGAAGGCAGTCCCGGTGCCAAAGTTGGCACCGCCAAGCATGAAAATATTCTGATTGACGAATTTGCCTTATTTCAGCCTCTATTTTCCAGTCAGGAGGTAAAAGGCAGTAGGCAGGAGATTATTTTTATTTATTCTCCCCATCACCTTATCACCCCACTTCCCCACAGTATCGCCCCAATATGACCAACTCAGACCGAATTATTGTTCCTCTCGATGTGCCGGATTTAGAGTCAGCGATCGCACTGCTTAATCTGTTGCCAGAAGTCAATTTTTGGAAAGTTGGACTAGAATTATTTGTCAGTAGCGGTGCGGAAATTCTGGCGCTTCTGCAAGAAAGACAAAAAAAGATCTTTCTCGATCTCAAATTCCATGATATTCCCAATACGGTCGCCGGGGCCTGTCGTTCAGCTAGTCGCTATCAAGTG
Organism: Microcystis aeruginosa Ma_MB_S_20031200_S102; assembly: GCA_007095845.1. GTDB lineage: Bacteria > Cyanobacteriota > Cyanobacteriia > Cyanobacteriales > Microcystaceae > Microcystis > Microcystis aeruginosa_D. The sequence continues at coordinate 10,700 of SFBI01000089.1, read as the reverse complement.
GATTTACTCACCCTGCACGCAACGGCCGGACGGCAAGCACTGACGGCGGCTAAGGGGGCCATCTCTGACCTGCTATCGCCGCCAAAACTTCTCGCTATCACCGTTTTAACTAGCCTTAACGCCAGGGAATTAGCCCTCGACCTCAAAATTCCCCTAGAACTATCGGAATATGCCTTAAATCTGGCATTATTGGGCAAGGAATCGGGAATTGATGGGGCGGTTTGTTCTCCCCAAGAGGTGGCGCAATTGCGGCGCGTCTGTGGAGAGGATTTTCTCTTAGTTTGCCCCGGAGTTCGTCCCTCCTGGTCAAGCAAAGGGGATCAAAGTCGGGTGATGACTCCGGCCCAAGCGCTTAAAGCTGGGGCTGATTATCTAGTAATTGGACGACCGATCACCGGTGCAGAGGAGCCAAAGGTAGCATGGACAAAAATTTGTCACGAATTAGCCGATATTTAGGGGTATTACTGGTTATTTTCGGGATTAACTCACCAGCAGTTAGTCTTCCTCTTTCTAGCTGTCCGGAGGATTTAAATCTTTTAGTCGATCGCCTCTTGTCAGATTTACCCGGTTATGCTAACCGAGTTATTACCCGTTCCCAAATCGACCAAAAATTATCTACACCGGTTTTTGTGATTATTGCCGGTCGTCCCGAATTTGCACCCCTACCTTTAAGTGCTAATCAATATTCTGGTCAAATTGCCGATGACACTCAACAGGTTTTTTTTACAACTTTAGAGCGTCAGTATAGCAAAAATCGCTCTGTCACTCTCCAGAATTATCACTGGTTATTTTTAACTAAAACTGGGGAAGGATGGCGATTAGTGACGATTTACAGTCAATTAGCTGCCCTTGAACCCGCTCAAGTCCCCTTACCTCCCCTAGAAACCAGTCAAGGGACCATCGGCCAAGCGGTGCGTCTCTGGCTGCGGGACTGCGAAGCGGGTGCATTGCGCTAAATTCGCTCGGCCAAAACAAAGCGATCGAAACCTGCTAGGTCGTTAATAATCTGAATTTGTCGATAATTGCCCTGATTTTCCAGCATTTGCGCTACTTTTTCCCCTTGACCGGCTCTCATTTCCACTAGCCAAAGGCCTCCCGATCGCAGATAATCGGGAGCAGTGGCCACTAGATATTGAATTGACCGCAATCCGTCTTCACCTCCATCGAGGGCCAAACGGGGTTCATGTTCCCGCACTTCAATTTGTAGGTCGAGGATTTCTGCACTGGGAATATAGGGAGGATTGGACAGCATACCGCTAATCTGTCCCTTCCACTTCCCTAGGGGTGTCCACCAAGAACCCTGTTTTAAGATAATTCTGTCGGCAAAACCGGTATTGATGATATTTTCTTTGGCGATCGCTAGAGCCGTTGGACTGTAATCAACTGCATATATTGCTGCTTTTGTCAAGATACTAGCTAAACCAATAGCGATCGCACCACTACCGGTTCCCAGATCTACCCAGATTCCCCCGTCGTCTCCTCTGACGGTTTCGCCAACGATATCGATTAATAACTCGGTTTCGGGACGAGGAATTAAGACTTCTGGGGAGACTTTCAGGGTAAAATTACGCCAGACCACCGATTCGAGCAAATACTGCAAGGGAATCCTTGTTTTAAGGCGTTTTTGCCAGCGTTTAGTAATTTCCGACCAGGAATAACTCAAAGGGATTTTTTCTCGTTCGCGAAAGGATTGTAAGCGCAGGGAAAGACTATCTAAATCTGTCACTGCTTGCAGAAAGATATCCACTTCCTTCGGAGATAGTTGCGCTTGCGCTAAATCCGCGATCGCCTGTTGGCGCCATTGACTTAATTCTTGACCGGAAATACTAGCAGTCACAAGGCTTAACGATTAGGGGTGGGGGGATTATTGGTATTATTAGGGCGTGGTTGATTTGCTGGGGGTTGATTGGGAGCATTTTGGTTATTATTTGCCCGAATAAAATCAATCGTTTCTTGGCTAGGATAGAGGAGAATTTTAGTTAAAGCTTCATCGTTGCTTTGTTGTAGGGTAGCGATGACACTTTCTAAGGGAATAACATCAATTTTCACCGTAGTTGCTTCTGCGGGATTAGCTTTTTTATATTGTTCTACCATTTGCAAAGCGGCGGCTTTTTCAAAGAAGAAAGGAATAAAATCCTGATTATTGCGACTGATCACCAGAAAATTACTCTCTTTTCCTGCTTTCGGCACAAATAAAGGTACACCACCCTGATATTGTTGACCTCTTTCACTAAGCAACTTTTTCGCTGATTCTACTTCCGACTCTTTGGGAACAAAATCGATAATTAAACGATTTTGTTGGGTTTGACCGGTTTGCATTTTATAGACTTGTGCCAAAGAAACAGCCTGAACTTTAACTTTGCTGGCCACTTCAGGATTCTCTTTTTTCAGTCGCTCAAAAAAGTTTTGTGCGTCTTGCTTACTAATAAAAATCCCCGTGAATTTCTGTTCTTTTTCTACAGCAATTAGGGGAACTCCTTGATCATCGGCAATAGCGAAGACAGGTACAGACTGCAAGGTTTTGACGATTTGTTCTTCTGGTAAAGCGAGCGCTTTAGAATAGCTGCCCAGCAGCGAAGTCAACATTGTCGTTCCTACTAAACCGAGAGTTGCCGTCCAACGAATGAGAGATTTCATCAAAATAATTACCTCGTTATTACTATTAACCAATATTTGCCGTTAATCTGAACTATATCGTCTGCTTAACTCCTCCGATTAGGAGTTTTTCGATGAATAACCAGCCTCGAAAGTTCCCTTTATTGGCTTGGTTCTGAACTATCATAGCTAAAAAGATCCGCACTTGGTGAGATGAGATGGCAGCAGCAGCCCAAAAACAGAGGCAATTTACGGGCTGATCTGGGGAATAATAGGAATTAATTAGATTTTTTAACCTAAATTATCCGAAAAAATCCTTTTAGCTCCGGTTTAAGCTGGCTTTGACCCTAATAAGCACCAATTTGAGATCAAAAGGCCTCCTCTTGTCTGAATCAGTTAGTCAATTGGCCACCTCTTGATCTTGGTACGACTAATGACTTTCCGAGAGATGGTGCGGATTGGCGATCGCTAACCGCAGCCATTGATAGGAAACTAGATTTAAAATCAGTCCGATGATCAATAAAATTGCCATGAGAGCGATTTGATACCAGGCGATCGGTCTGACCAAAAGATCGGCGATCAGATGGGCTAAATTCAAGACAGAATAGAGAATTGTCAGCCAGAAATGGACTTTTCTCAAGGAGCGACTTTCGCTAAAATTGACCCCGATAATCCCTAACATTGGCAGCAAAAAAAAGAGCAACATTCCCCAGAAAATCGGATCGAGATTGCTGGTTTGATGACTCTCGACGATCGATTGACCATGGAAAAGCGGCATTAAACCCAGTTGGGTGTGAAATAGGGTTCCCAAGAGGAATGTTGTCCAGAGAGCGGCAATTTTTTCGGGATATTTCGCTGTTTTCACGGTAATCATCCTCGGAATTAGTTAATATAAAAGCTCAGGCTAAGGGAGAAAGTATTCTTCAATTTTTCCTAGTCACGGCTCTTTTTCTTTGTGTGATAAGTTTGACTTATATAGAAGCGATCAATCTTTGTGTCCTTTGTGTCTTTGTGGTTCCTTCCACTTCCTCGCTGGCAGGACTGTATGATTAGAATCAATTTTACCCACCAAACCCAAGAGAGCCTAGTCACTTATCTATACATTCTAGAAAAAATTTCTGTATTTAAAATTACTTTTTACAAAAAAACACAAAGTGCAGAAAGCCAGATGCTATAGTGGTAAATTTGGCTAATTCTCAATCTAAAAATGTTATGACCACAACTACCCCCGAGAGTAACTCAATCTATCCCGTGCGTTGGCAAGATAACAAAGTCTGGCTGATCGATCAAACCCGTTTACCCATGGAGTATGGGGAAGTTGAGATCACCAGCAGTGAAGCCATGGCCCGGGCGATCGAAACGATGATTGTCCGCGGCGCCCCGGCGATCGGGGTAGCGGCTGCATACGGTATGGTTTTAGGAGCGCAGGAAATTAAAACTGACCAGAAAGAGGAATTTCTGGCGGATTTAACTAGAATAGCTGATCGATTAGCGCAAACCCGGCCCACGGCGGTGAATTTATTCTGGGCGATCGAGCGAATGTTAAAAGTGGCCAGGGAAAGTGACCCAGAAGTGGCAATAATTAGCAAAAATCTCCTTGAAACTGCCCACAATATCCAAAAAGAAGACGTGGAAACCTGTCGGGCGATCGGTCATCATGGTTTATTGGCGCTGCCGGAGCAACCGGAAAAACTGACAATTTTAACCCACTGTAATACTGGTTCCCTAGCCACGGCCAGTTATGGTACTGCTTTAGGGGTAATTCGTTCCGCTTGGACGGCGGGTAGATTAATACAAGTGTATGCAGATGAAACCCGGCCAAGGTTGCAAGGGGCAAAATTAACCGCCTGGGAATGTGCGCGGGAGGGAATTCCCGTCACCGTGATCACCGATAGCATGGCAGCCCACTGTATGCAGCAAAAACTGATCGATGCGGTGATTGTTGGGGCCGATCGCATTGCGGCCAATGGGGACACGGCCAACAAAATCGGAACCTATTCCCTTGCGGTGGTGGCAAAAGCTCATAATCTGCCTTTTTATGTGGCTGCCCCCCTATCGACGGTGGATTTTTCCCTTAAGGATGGTACGGGTATCCCGATCGAACAGCGCGATAGTGCCGAAATTTATCAGGTGGGGACGACAACCCTTTGTCCTAGAGATGTTAACTTTTATAACCCTGCCTTCGATGTTACTCCGGCCGCTTTAATCACCGCTATCATCACTGAAAAAGGGGCGGTAACACCAGCTGAATTAATTTTTTTACAGGACTCCTAGGGGGTGAGCTTTTTCCCTACTGACACCATTTTTATCTGGATTGGCACAGTGGGGAAAAATTCTCTCTCGTTGATCGCACTCAAGCGGCAGTGTTGGCCCTGCGATCGGGATTAGTGGCTTAAAAAAAACCGGCACCCTAACCATATAGGATGTCGGTTCGGTCAAAACTAAAAACTAGACTGACGCTGCTACTTTTGCTTCGGCTACCATTAGTTTTTCGTAGGTTTCACGCATTTTGAGACCGACTAACACCTGGAATAAACCCGTACCATTGGTGGAACCGGGATAATCTTTGTGTTTGAGCAGTAATTCGGTCATTTCACCGTAGTATTTAGTGCCGGTTTTGCTTAAATGGCTTTCGATGTAGATCATTTCTTCGAGGTTATCGAATTGACCATCTAGTTCTAGGATCGACACTTCATTCCCCAAGAAGCCATCTGGACCATAGTAGAGTTTAATACCGGGATAAGTGCAGGTCAATTTACGACCACAGGGCCGCCAATCGATGGTGGAACCTTCATCAAACAGATAAGCGGGTTCAAAGTTTTCTACCCCTTCTTTCTGGATTAAACGGACTCGTAGTAATTTACTTTCGTGATCTTCAAGTAATTTGGTGGGCAGCACTTGAATCACCACGTCAGCGTACTGTCTTTGGGGATCGATATAGGCACTGAAATCGGGTTTTCTAGAATTAATGGCCGCCATCACATCATCGTAGGTGTGACCGCGCTCGGCCATATCCCGTTGAATTTTCCAGTTAACTTTGACTTCATCGCTAATATCGAGATAAACGCTGAAATCTAATAGAGACCGGACTCGTTCATCATATAAGGGGTGTAGTCCCTCGATCACGATTACCTTATTCGGTTCGATGATTTCGGGGGGATCGATCATCCCCGTTTCATGATTATAAATAGGTTTATTAATGGCTTGACCTTGCTTGAGTGCTTTAATCTGCTCATACATCAGGTCAAAGTTATTCGCTTTCGGATTGAGTGCGGTGACACCCACCTCTTTTCTCTGTTTGCGATCGAGGCAATGGTAGTCATCTAAACAGATCACTGTCATAAACTCGGCCCCGAATAAATCGGTCAAACGACGTAAAAAAGTAGATTTCCCACAACCGGAGTCCCCAGCTACACCGATTAGAACCACGCGTTCTGGCTTATTGGCCATAGTTTCCCTCTAAATACACAACTAATTGTTAACCCTATAGTATGTAATTAAACCAGACTCTGGATCCAGCAGTACCCCGCCGTCACAAATTTCTGCTGCTGACAGGTTCGGCAAGAGCCTTATACTAGAATGAGTAGGTATTTGATACTAGATATTCTGTTCAGATCATACCGGAGTCAGTGACCAAAATCAGTTATCAGTTATCAGTAAACAGTGATCAGTGAAAGGACAGCACTGTTAATGCTATTTACTCCTCCTTACTAAAAACCCAGATATGATAACTGGTAACTGATCACTGATCACTGATCACTGAGAGGGTACGATGGGTGTGGAGAAATTTGGTCATTTCCTCCACTGCTAGAGGTCCACTGATGCGATTGCCTTGCATTCTCTCAAAGCCTAATTGTTGCAGGATTTCTAATTGTTGTTGGGTTTCTACTCCCTTGGCGATCGCTATTAAGTTGAAACTTTTCGCTATTGCCAGTAATGACGAGATAAAACGGGTATCCTGGGGATTGTTACCCAGTTTTTTCGTTAAAAATTCCTCTATTTTCAGTTTTTTCACGGGAAATTGATTAAGATAGGCGATCGAAGCGTAACCGCTGCCAAAATCATCGAGGGTAATACTAATACCCAATTCCTGCAAATCCCCAAGAATTCGACCGTTTTCGCCGCTATTTTCTAGTAAACTTGTCTCGGTTATTTCCATCTCCAGAAAGAAAGGCCCGATGTTGGTTTCAGTCAAGACTTCTTTGAGGGTGGTAAGCAACTGGGGATCGCGCAATTGGTGTGGGGACAAATTGATCGAGATGGGAGTGTACAATAATCCTCGCTGTTGCCATATTTGCGCTTGTTGACAGGCATTTTTTATTACCCAACGATTAAGCTCAAGGACTAATTCGCTTTCTTCGATTAAGGGTAAGAAACGATGAGGAGCGATTAATCCGAATTGAGGGTGTAACCAGCGTAATAATACCTCTAATCCTTCCACTTGCCCCTGAGTGATGTTAACTTGCGGTTGATAGTACAGAGCTAATTCATTATTTCTGATTGCCTGATGGAGAAAATATTCAACTTTAGAACTACGAGTATTTTTAGGGTGAACATTAACTGGCTCTATCTGGGATTTATTATTTATGTTATTTTTGAATGCTGCTAAATTTTCCTCCAGTTTCTGTAAAATTACTTTTCTATCTGTGCCGTCAGGGGGATAGATGACCGAACCTACATTTAATCGCACCGCTAGGGATTGATTTTCGATTTCGTAATTATTTTCTAAGGTTTTCATGATTCTTTGACTAATTTTTTCCAGATCATTAGCGGTATGAATTTGTGGCAGCAGGATAATAAACTTGTCTGTTCCCCAATGAGCGACAGTATCTTCTGATCGCACATTTTTTCTTAAACGTTCACTGATGATTTTTAATAGTTTATCTCCCAGTCGATAACCTAGTGGATTGTTGACATTTCCTAGCCGCTCTATGTCCACTAATAAAAGACCGATAAGTTTATTACTTTTCTGGGCATTATTAATAGCATTTGATAGATGTTCGTTAAAGAGAGAACGGGTAGGTAAATCCGTGAGATCATCTGAGAAAGATTCGTCTTGATTCCTAGGATCAAAACTAATGGTCTCGCAGGGGGAATGACGGAGAATTAGGGTATTTTTTGCGTGGGGATTATTCTGACTATAATTTGTTTCTGTTTCCCTCAGTTTTATTTGTACTTGTTCTGGATTTTTAACGGCTACTGGCTCTATTTTTTCTTGATTGGATATTAAATGAAAACTGGCATTTATATCACAGCCAAAGTTAATTAAATCACCGTCTTTTAATTCATGAACTAAGCACTTAGAGCCATTGACATAAATACCATTATGACTCTTATTTCCCTCTAAATCACCATCAAGAATCCAATAGGAGAAATTTTGGCGATCAATACCCTTTTTAATTAAAGTTGCATGATAGCGAGACGCGTGTTTGGAGTGAAGAACAATTTGATTATCGGACTTACGGCCTAGAGAATATTTCATTTCCTCTAGGGGAATTGTTCTTATACCTTGAGGATCTTCCACAATGAGGAGATAACGACAATTGGATGAACCATTAATCATTTTTTTAGTACCTCGACAAAATATAAGTTAATATACTTCCTCAAAAATTATGGCTTACTCCTCTTTAACTTAATTTATTTTCTCAATACAGTATTGGATGTGATTCGGAACAGTTACTTAACAAGAATTCCGTTACATCTTCTGGTTTCAAGGTCTGAGTCAATCAAAATCCTTGTACTTCTTCAAATTCTGCCCTAGGCTGATCATAGTCGATAACATGGCTGAATGCTTGGTTTTTGGTGGTAAAGATTGGGTAAAGGTTCGAGCGGTCTTCAAACTGTTGAGGGTATATCTATAAATATAACTTAAAAAACAATAGCTGCCATTAAAATCATCTAAAACTCGCTTTACCCCTAATTCCTTCGCTTAAAGCTGACCCCGCTCCCATGCAGTCTTAATGAGTATTTAGATAGTCAACAGCTTAAGCTTACCAACAATCAGCAATGATCAGTCATTCTTGTGGTGGTACAAATAGTGGTACGATTAACTGATGCTTTCTTCCCACTTTCCAGTCCCCAACAGGGGGTTTGAGGGGTAGAATCTCACAAGGGACGAGATTGCGTGATAAAATCGGAAATAACGCCCAATCCTAGCAGAGAGTTTCCCTTGAAAAATCCCAACCCAGTAAATTTATAAAAATGAGATGCAACCGATAGGAGTTTTCGCTATGGATAGCAATCGATTAATCGAAGAATTAAAAAATCCTGACTTTTATCCTCATTCTGTCAAAATTCCCGTTGAAATTATCCAAACCCATGCTTCAATTATCTTCTTAACAGGAGATTATGCCTATAAACTCAAGAAACCAGTTAATTATAATTTTTTAGATTTCTCCACTTTAGAAAAGAGAAAGTATTATCTAGAACAGGAACTAGAGTTAAATAAAAAGGTCGCCGATAATATCTATCTAGAAGTTTTGTCAATTAATTATCAACAGGGTAGCATAAGTTTAAATGGAAAAGGGAAAGCGATCGAATACGTTTTAAAAATGAATCAGTTTCCCCAAGAATGTTTACTTAGTAAAATGTTTGAACGGGGAGAACTAACGGAAAAATCTATAGAGTCTTTAGCTCAAAAAGTGGCAGGATTTCATCGGCAAGCGGCGACTAATTCCTATATTAATCAGTTTGGTAATTTAGAAGTTATTAAACAAGCTTTTGATGAAAACTACCAACAAACTGAGAAATATATTAACTTTGTCCAAACCCAAAAACAATACGATGAAACGAAAGCTTATACAGATAAATTCTTTGCAGAACACCGAGATTGGTTAGAGGAAAGACAAATAAAAGGGATGATTCGCGAATGTCACGGCGACTTACATTTGAATAATATCTGTCAGTGGCAGGGAGAAATACAATTATTTGATCGCATAGAATTTAATGAATCTTTTCGCTTCGTTGATGTCATGTATGATATTGCTTTTACAGCTATGGATTTAACCGCTAGACGGAGAGAAGATTTTGCTAATTTATTTGTGAATACTTATTTAGAACAAACCGCAGACTGGGAGGGGTTAAAAGTCTTGCCTCTCTACCTGACTAGACAAGCATATGTGAGGGCAAAAGTCAATAGTTTTTTGCTTAATGGTGACAGTTTTTCTGAAAAAATTAAAGCGGATGCAGAGGATTATTATCAATTAGCTTGGCAGTACACACAACCGCAGAAACCGAGATTAATTCTGATGTCGGGATTTTCTGCATCGGGTAAGAGTACCATAGGGAAAGTAATTGCTAAAAATCTTAATGCTATTCAGATTCGTTCCGATGCAGTTCGCAAACATTTGGCTGGAATTGACTTAAATCAAAGAGGAAGTCTAGATATATATAGTCTCGAAATGAGTCAAAAAACCTTCACTAGACTAGCGGAATTAGCCCGAATTTTAATAACTTTAGGTTATCCAGTTATTCTCGATGCACGCTATGATAAATATGCTTGGCGAGAACCTTTATTAACCTATACACAAAATTTACAGATTCCTTTTCATATTGTCCATTGTCACGCACCTATAGAAGTTTTAAAACAACGGATTGCCGCTAGAAAAGACGATATTTCTGACGCTACTATCGAGGTTTTAAATGCCCAAATTGAGAAAACAGAACCTTTTAATGAAAAAGAACAACCCTATCTAATTTCCCTAGACACTACTAATCCCGATTGGCTAAAATTTTTAGAGAGTCAATTAAGTAAATAGGTTGAGATGAATCATCGCGATGCAGTTAATCTGACCGATGCACAATTTTATCATCTCTGTCAGGCTAATCAAACATGGAATTTAGAACGTAATCAAAAAGGAGAATTATTAATTATGCCTCCCGTGGGTGGAAATACTGGTAAACAGGAAGCTAATTTGATTGTTAAAGTTGGGGTATGGAACGAGCAAACTCAACTTGGGGAGGTGTTTAGTTCTTCGACAATTTTTCGTTTACCAAAGGGAGGATATCGTTCTCCTGATGTTGCTTGGATAAAACGGGAGAGATGGGAAGCTTTGAGCGCAGAAGAGCGAGAAAAGTTCCCACCTTTATGTCCCGATTTTGTGATT
>SFBI01000088.1 GCA_007095845.1 Microcystis aeruginosa Ma_MB_S_20031200_S102 | reverse complement strand
ATATTTTGGCCGCAGGGCTTGCGGTGTCAGTCTGTAGAGCGACCATAAGACCAGAACAGAGTAAATCTGTTAAGGCAGGTGCGAAAAATCCTTCGGGAAAGAAGCAGAAACCGTTCGGCGGTTCGGCTGAGCGTTCGACTGAGCTCACGCCGAAGTCTCACCGTCGAAGCCTGAGCTCACGGCCGAAGCCCAAATCGTGAGGTTTGGGAATCACCGTCCGTTTACGGCGGCGAGGATGTCAATTAATGGTCATTCGAGTGATGATTATCGCCTTTGGGGGAGTCTTCTGAGTCGGGGAAGGGATTGTCTGTGGCTAGATTTTGACTAGCTTCGATTCCAGCTGTCACCGCCTCTTTTAATCTAATTAAAGTATCATCCCAATTACGCCGGGCCGATTCCGATAGGCGATCAGCCTGTAATTGCATCGTTGTGGTCAGATCTTCAGCTAATTCCGGCAAAGCCCTGGCGGATTTTTGCAGAATTCGACGGGTTTCTTTTCCAGATCTGGGTGCTACTAATACACCCGCCACTACTCCGATCGCACTGCCCACTAAAACCCCGACGACGAATAAGCCGCCGTTACCTTTATTGTTATCTGCCATAGGATTGCCCCTGTACTTAATTCCCAATTTTACGAGCAATTACACTTCTCTTGTGCAGTTTCTTCGGCAAAATTTTGACCTGTTGCTCTTGGCCAGCAGCCACAGACCTAGAAGGGATAACTTGAGAAAAAACTAGCGATCGGGAAAAATCTGACTTTATGCCAATAAGGGAGTGAAAAAGAAGAACCTCTGGGAGTCTTGCCGTGTTTCGACCCCAAAGGTTCCTCTTATGCTGAACTTATACTCCTCACACAACATTTATATTACACACAACCCGATGCTTTTGTCAAGGGGTTTACGAAATTTTTTCCACAGACCTCTGGCCAAATTAATTTCCCAGGGCCGGTAGGCACTCTTGTCAGGGACAGCTATCAGACTAAATCCTGTTTAAAAGCTATGGGAGAGTGGGAAGAGGGAAGTAGGGGTGGTATCAACTATTACCTTCAATCCATGTTTTTAAATCTCGTTCTGGTTTAGCCACATTAAATAAATGTAAACCAAAATCCTCTGAAATATCTTGACAAATTTTCACTCCTCTGATGCTGTTGCCTTTTTCATCTAAAAGGGGCGAAAAAGTCCCAATTCCCAACTGATGGGGGACTACTGCCGTAATTCCGCCACCGACACCGCTTTTTGCTGGTAATCCTACCCGATAGACCCATTCTCCCGAAGCGTCGTACATTCCACAGGTAAGCATAACACTGATCACATCTTGAACGTAGTGTTCATCGATCGCCCGTATTCCTGTGATTGGGTTGACACCTCCATTAGCTAAGGTAGCAGCCATCAGAGCTAAATCGTGAGCATGGACGAGAATGGCGCATTGTTGACAGTAAAGATCGAGGGTTTCTTCAATTTTATCGCTAACCATGCCAAAATTTAGCATTAGATAAGCCATAGCCCGATTGCGATTGCCAGTGGATTTTTCCGAGAGAAAAACGGGGACATTAATCTCGTGATCTCTACCCGTATAGCGTTTAAACATTTCTAAAATACGTTTTAGCCTTTCCGTGGCATTCTGTCCGGTGATTAAATCCGTGGTAGCGATCGCACCAGCATTAACCATAGGATTATAGGGACGATTGGTTTTTTCATCGAGAATAATCGAGTTAAAAGCTTCTCCGGTGGGTTCAACACCGACTTTACTATTAACGTATTCCCGTCCGTGATCTTCTAGAGCTAATCCAAAGACAAAAGCTTTAGAAATCGATTGTACTGTAAAGGTTTGCTGACAGTCTCCCACCTCAAAAATCTGACCATCAGTGCTAATTACGGAAATACCAAACCATTCTGGAGCTGCTAGGGCTAATTCCGGAATATAATCGGCGATATGACCCGTCTGTAAATCAGAGTATTTTGCGTGAAGATAGTTCAGATAGTTCCGGAAAGGATAGACTAACTTTTGTCCAGAATTGACGGGACTAATAAAATCTTTTGAGGAAGCCATAGAGGAGTATAGCAGTTATCGTTTAATTGCCACTCTAGAGACGTTAATAGGCACATCTCTAGAGAATTTCTGTAATACCTAATTAACTTCTCGAACCGCGATAAATGCGATCAGCTTGGGAGGGTTCTAAATAATTATAGCCTGGCTTTTGGGTGGAGGAGCCATTCTTTTTGGCCACAGTATTAACCGCAGGAGTCGCTTTTTTAAAGTCCGCATGAGTCCTGATATAATCCTCAGAAATCTTGAAGGGATGACTATTGGGAAGGTGACGACTAGAGGGTAATTTTTCTTCTGGTTCGGGATGGGTAATTTTACTATGGGGAGCGACAAAATCGTGTAGGATGGGATCGTAGGCTAAAATTTCACCGGTTTCAATGCGAAAAATCCAACCGTGTAGGGACAATTTACCCTGATGTAATCGGGAACGAATAATTGGATAGCTTTGCAAATTACTTAACTGATTGAGAATATTTTCTGCTACTGTCACCTCGATTAGTTCTTCTCCTTCTAGTTCTTTGTAATTATCCTTAACTAAACGTCGAGTAGCTTCTGCTTGTTTTAACCAATCGTAAACTAAAGGCATTTCATCGGCCAGACTCTGCAATTTTAACAAACCTTTCATCGCTCCACAATGGGAGTGACCGCAGATAATCACTTGCTCGATGCCGAGAGCGTTGATAGCATATTCTATAGATGCACCTTCACCACCATTGGTTGCTCCGTAGGGAGGAATTATATTTCCCGCATTACGAATTACGAATAATTCCCCCACCTCCGCTTGGGTAATTAGGTTAGGATCGATACGGGAATCGGAACAGGTGATAAACAGGATTCTCGGTTTTTGTCCGTGGGAAAGTTCCTCAAATAATTGCCGATGTTCATCAAAATAACCACTCTGGAACTTTTCTAGTCCCTCTAGGAGTTTCTTCATAATAATTTTTCTGGTTTAGTTCGATCGCTATTGAGTCGATCCTTTCAGCATTATCGGGCATGAGATAACAGCAATGCAACCAGCCAGATTAGCGATCGCTGTCAGCTGCGAGATCGGTTATATTTTGTTAAGATAAGATACAGACTGTATCTAAGCAAATTTTATTTTATGGAAACTGCAACAATTTTGGGTGTTTCGATCGCTGCCGCTTTGGTAGGAATTACCGCTTTAGCTCTTTATACCGCTTTTGGACCGCCAGCAGCAGAATTAAGCGATCCTTTTGAAGATCACGAAGATTAATTCTTTAATAACCATGTAGCTATTTGCCAAGGAGAAATTTGCTCCCTAGGATCGATCGCTCTTTCTAAACCGTCGATCGATTCTTTTATTGTTAATTGTAATTGATTTTGCCAATCAATAACAGCGTTTTCTCCCTGACATTCATAAACGCGCATCACCCAACTCTGAGGGGATGTTTCACTTTGTTTGAAACTCATTAAAATTAAGTTATCGTCCGAGAATTTTAACCATTGTGCCACTGGTGGCAACTGGTTTGATCGAGACGAATTAGTAATAAAAATAACGGTGACAGGTGAGTTTAACTGCCAAGCGTGATGGACAGTTTTCGCCGTTTTCCAGTTACCTTGGTGGGGATATATTGCATAGGTAAATTCCTGTTTCCCCAGATCTGCCTCGGGATCGGGCCAGCGGGGACTTCTCAAGAGAGTTAATCGCAGTTGCTGGTTAGTAGCATCATAGCCATATTTATTATTATTTAAAAGACTAACTCCATAGTTTGCCTCTGTATCGGTTAAATCTGCCCATTTATGGGCGTAAACTTCCCATTTTGGCGATTCTGGTTCGTGGTAACGCTCGATCGCACCACAGGCAATTTCATAGGTGGTAAAATCGCTGTTTAGGGTAAGAGGAAAAGCGGTTTTTACTAAAGTATGTTCCTGCTGCCAATTAACAATAGTTTTAATCTGGAGAATAGGGGAATCTTTTTCTAAGATATAATCTTGACAAAATTCCGAATCACCTAAACTTCTGATCACGCGAATCTGCCAGCGCAAGGGGCCATATTCTAAGCATTCGATCGATTTTAAGACTGTTTTAGGTAAGGGATATTGTTGATAATTCGGATCGATATTCCAAGCGTCCCAATATTGTCCTTGATCTTTAAATGCCTGTAATTGATTACCGGCAGCTTGCAGGATTTCTTTTTGATTAATTATATCAAATATACTATCTATGTCTCCCGTTTCTGAGTTAATGGTAACTTTAAGTAAGCCATTATCTAAAATAAATTGGCAGTTAATTAAATTTTTCTCCGTTGTTTGCTGATTGGGAACTAACCAAAATAACTTATAACCCACAGAAGGAATATTTTCAGCGAGAAATAATAGCTGATTGTCGTGGGATAATTGCGAAGGACAGAGACAATTATTCCAGTCATAAACCGAACAATTGTCAGATTCTACAGCTAAAGAGATAACCTGGGTTCTTTCCCAGTTAAGAGAATTAAAAACTAGGAAAGGTTTTGCTTGGGGATGGGGGGGATTAGGTAAATTAATTTGATTAGCAATTGCCTGTAAAGCTTGATCTAAAATTGCTTCACCCGTGCTGATAACTTGCTGCCATAACTGATTAGCATCCCTAAACACTTCTGGGATAGAAGTACCGGGTAGTATGTCATGAAACTGATTTAATAAAACCTTTTTCCATGCGGATTCTATCTCGACTTTCGGATAGGGAATTTCTAGTAAAATATTAGCCAGAGAAGACCATAATTCCCCTTGATACAACAGTATTTCACAGTAACGATTATAGGCCTTTTGGTCAGCGTGGGTAGTATAACAACCGCGATGGAATTCTAGATATAATTCATCATCCCAGATAGGAAGATTACTTGTCTCCAGACTATCCAGATAAGTTGTTGCTTGGCTAAATTTTAACTGGGGGAAAAAAGGAGATTTTTGCCAACGTTGGGCCACTTCTAACATATCACGAGTCGGACCGCCGCCATGATCACCAACACCGGGCAACCAGAAAATCTCTTTTAAACCGGTTTGCCGTTCCCAATTGAGAGCATGATCGGTCATAATAATTGGGTTAGTATCCATAACTCCGGCAACATTGGGAGGAGACATGAGGGCAAGAATTTTACTGCCATCGGGAGATTGCCACCAGAAAAAACCGTGGGGAAATTTAGTTGTATCATTCCAATGCAGTTTCCCAGTTACAAAATATTTGATACCAAAGGATTTAAGAATTTGCGGCAATTGGTAGGGAAACCCAAAGGTATCTGGCAGCCAAGCAGTTTTAGTGATTTGCCCGAATTTTGCTTGAAAATATTGTTGTCCATAAAGCAGCTGTCGAAATAGGGATTCCCCGGAAATCAAATTTACCTCTGGTTCTACCCACATCCCGCCCAAAAGTTCCCAGGATTGCCCTTTATATGCCTCTAGAATTGCTTGAAACAGGTCAGGATGATGTTTTTCTATCCATTCGTAAAGTAGGGGGCTAGAATGACCAAATATGAGGGCGGGAAAATCTTTTTGCAGGTTTAAAACCGAGATAAAAGTATTTTTTGCCACTTGCCAAGTTTCTGCCAACGGCCACAACCAAGCCATATCTAAATGTGCGTGACCGAGAAGATGAAAACTGCGTTCTTTGAGAGGTTTAGCGAGGGGTTGTAGGGATTGACGAATTGATTCTAGGGATTGATTAAATTTATCTTTGTTGGTGACATTATCCCAGTCAATATTCTCGAGAGTAGCGGTAAAAGCGGCTAAGTTTTCAGGATAAAAAGTTTGTAGATAATTATGAATAATGGTCAATTCATCAGCAACAAAACCAGGATATATTGCGTCGCTATATTCATAGATTAACTCTGATTTCATCAAACCACCAATATCATGATTGGGACTGACTAAACGGAGAGTAACAATAATTTCTTGACCAGTAGAGACCGAGTTAGAAAGTAAAATACGAGTGGAAGAATCAAAGAGGTCTCCCGCTTGGATAAATTGATTATTAACATAAATTTTGACATCTTCGGCCCACCAAGTTAGGATTAATCTCAGTTCCATTCCCTCTAAAGGATAACCGGCCAGATGTTCGGGGACAATAATTTTTTGAGTTAGATATTGGATTTGTCTGCCAGCCGCCCAAATAATGTATTGTTTTTCATTGAGGGTGACGGGTTGAATTGGTTTTCCGGCTGCTGTAGAGATCAACCAATTTTTCTGAACATCCCTTCGGGTGAGGTGAGACAGTTTAGCGATGTTGTCGAGGGGAGACATGAGCCAACAAATAAGTTAATTTTGACCATTTTAAGCGATCGATGCCTAATCGTGCTAGGGGATAACTTCTGTTAACGCCATAGTGCTGAAGACTTACTCAATCTCATCCTTACAATGGTTGATTGAGAATGAGCAGGGAAGAAAAAGCCCGTGATGAGGATTGAACTCATGACCTCACCCTTACCAAGGGTGTGCTCTACCACTGAGCTACACGGGCATTGATCGTGGTGGGCCGGGCCGGATTTGAACCAGCGTAGGCATAGCCAACGGATTTACAGTCCGCCCCCATTAACCACTCGGGCACCGACCCATTAATTCCACGATTAACAATCTTAGCACCCTTAGCTAAAACACACAAGGGTTTAGGAAAAAAATTTTTGAGCCATAAAATAACTCCCGTTAAATGCCATGGCTTGAACGGGAGTTTTCTGATAATCTTGGGAGAGATTAGCCCACAGCAGCTTCTTCTTGGTGGGTTTCGATCACACAGTCAGAAGTGGGATAAGCGACACAGGTAAGGACGAAACCAGCTTCAATTTGATCGTCATCAAGGAAGGATTGATCGGATTGATCAACGCTACCAGATACGAGTTTACCTGCACAGGTGGAGCAAGCTCCCGCACGGCAGGAATAAGGTAAGTCTAGTCCTCCTTCTTCAGCTACATCGAGAATGTACTCATCATCGGGAACATCAATTTCATGCTTGCCATCGGGTGTTATCAGGGTGACTTTATAGGTTGTTGCCATCGGTTGTTCCTCTTAATTAAATGTCAGTGAAAGCGGCAGTCTCTACAATTGCCCCTCGCTCGTCGTCAGAGTGAACGATTCGAGCGAGTTTCATTTTTGATACTACGGGAAAATCTGCCTGACTCAGCCTTGCATTAGTAATGACAGTCTTAAATAAACTTAAAATAAAATTTACTTATATATCTAACCCAGAATTCTTGAGGATCCTTACTCGATCTCTAGATAATTTCATCCCTCTACAATCTAGCCAAACTAACCACTACTAAGCATTTGGAACTATAATGTTAGTAGTTTTTTCGTCTTAAGCCGATTTTTATTAAATATTAATTTAACTTATAGTTAAGATAGGTGTCGATGAATTGTTTTTAACCCAGCCAAGAAATTGCTTTTCGGCACTACTGCCGCTAACACATCTGGGGAAACTATCAAAAAATATATTGACAATCAAACTAATAAATGATAGGGGGAGATAAATCCCCTGTTGCCAGGGGTAGCATCCGTTTTAACGGATGGCTAACTCTCCCTGACGATTTTATGGTTTTCGGATTGCCAGTTTTCCGGGATATGGTTCACCGATTAGCAAACTCTAATTACTTATTAGGTTGGGGAGTCATGCGTAGATAGGGTTTGATTTCTTCAACCCCTTTGGGGAATTTGCTGCGCGCTTCTTCAGTGGGAATAGAGGGAACCACCACACAATCGCCGCCGTCGGTCCAGTTAGCGGGGGTAGCCACCTGATAGTTGTCGGTGAGCTGCAGGGAGTCGATCACGCGCAGGAGCTCGTTAAAATTGCGTCCCGTGCTGGCAGGATAGGTAATAGTTAAACGTAATTTTTTGTTGGGATCGATGATAAACACCGAACGTACCGTCAGATTATTGAGGGAATTGGGGTGAATCATACCGTAGAGATCGGACACTTTGCGATCGCCATCGGCGATAATCGGATAGTTAACTGTAGTGTTTTGAGTTTCGTTGATGTCATTAATCCAACCCCGATGGGATTCGGCACTATCCACGCTCAAAGCGATCACTTTAACATTGCGTCGTTCAAATTCTGACTTAAGACTAGCCACCGTACCTAATTCCGTGGTACAAACGGGAGTATAATCAGCCGGGTGCGAGAACAGCACCACCCAGCTATCTCCTACCCACTGATGAAAAGAAATCGAACCTTCACTAGAATCTTGTGTAAAATCTGGAACGATATCACCCAATTGGAGAGCCATAATTGTGTCTTCCTTATTATATATTTCAAGACAAGCAACAGTTTATGATGCCATAGGAGCGCTGTTCGTCATTGATAATTTTAGGGATTTATAATAATTGGGTTAGAGGATAGGGGAATGAGGAAATGGGGGAAGTGGGGATATAGGGATATAGGGAAATTCAACTATACCAGAAGGCAGACGGCAGCAGGCATCAGGAAAATCTTTGCCAGAACTGGGTTTTAGCGATTTAGATTGTCCCAACCAACTTGTTCTTTGTGATCAAACCCCAAAACCGCAAAACCCTTCCCCTAGGGCGGCAAACTAGGTTATGATCTGGTCTGCATGGCATGATATAACTTTTTTAACTAGCTATCAGCGTTGAGCTAATAGCTAGGCTGCGGTGGCAAATCCCAATTCCCCACCCTAGGCCTAGTCGGAAAGCTGACGGCTTCATTTCTTGTCCTGATCGTTAATTTGCCTTAGTTTTAGGAGACCACAACTGCAATGAAGAATCTTGTTCGTCTGCTGGCGGTAATTACCTTGATTATCGGGAGTTTTTGGGGCAAAGTTCCCGCTCAAGCTCTCAATCTCACCTCGATCGCCCTTCCTTCTCTTCCCGTGGCGGTCTTAAATGCGGCTGATGCCAAACTAACCACAGAATTTGGGGCGAAAATCGACCTCAATAACAGTGATATTCGCGATTTCCGGGACTTGAGAGGGTTCTATCCCAATTTAGCCGGTAAAATCATCAAAAACGCCCCCTACCAAGAAGTGGAAGATGTCCTCAATATACCCGGACTCTCGGACACTCAAAAAGAGCGTTTACAGGCTAATCTGGAGAAATTCACCGTTACTGAGCCTTCTAAAGAATTTATCGAGGGTGATGACCGTTTTAACCCCGGAGTTTACTAAATCCAGTTAATTACGGTTAAAAAAAAATTCCTAGGTGGGCGATCGCTCACCTTTTTCAGTGATCAGCTTCTGAAGGCAAGGGGCAAGAGGCAAAAGAAAGAATCTGGCATACCGTCCCAAGGTAAAAACTGGCGATTTTTGCCAGAGCTATAGAGAAATGAAGTGCTAGAATAAATAGAATTTATCAATTAACTCCTACATGGTCGTTTCCTCGCAACTGCCGAGTTATCAAGATGTTTTAGTGGTGGGATCGGGAGCGGCGGGATTGTATGCCGCACTGTGTTTACCCCCTAACTTAAAGGTGGGTTTAATTACCAAAGAAGATTTAAAAACCGGGGCTAGTGATTGGGCGCAGGGAGGAATTGCGGCAGCCACATCCCCGGCAGATTCCCCCGTTTTTCATTTAGAAGATACCCTGAAAGCTGGAGCGGGCTTATGCGATCGCTATGCTGTGCAGTTTTTAGTCGAGAAAGCCCCCCAAGCAATCACTGATTTGCTGCGGTTAGGAGTTAGTTTCGATCGCTCTGGAGATGACTTAGCCCGCACTCTTGAGGCAGCCCATTCCCAGGCCAGGGTGCTGCACGCGGCTGATCGCACGGGGAGAGCGATCATCAGTACCCTGATGGAAAAAGTGGTCGAACGCCCCAATATTACCATTATTCCCCAAGCGCTCGCTCTGAAACTGTGGCTTGATTCGGAAGGGCAACGCTGTCAAGGTATTTGTTTACTCCATCAAGATCATCTCTGTTGGCTACGAGCGCAAGCAGTCATTCTGGCTACGGGAGGCGGCGGTCAAGTCTATGCCCAAACTACCAATCCCGCCGTTAGCACGGGGGATGGAGTCGCCCTCGCTTGGCGTGCGGGGGCAGTGATTCGCGACCCGGAATTTTTTCAGTTTCACCCCACCGCTTTGACTGTGCCGGGGGCGCCGAGGTTTTTAATTAGTGAGGCGGTGCGCGGCGAAGGAGCGCATTTAATTGATGCTCTGGGGCGGCGTTTTGCCTTCGATTACCATCCGGCCGGAGAATTAGCCCCCCGGGATGTGGTCAGTCGGGCGATTTTTAGCCATTTGCAAACAACCTCCGACGATCCCGCCCATGCCAAAGTATATCTAGATTTAAGACCAATCGAACCGGATCGTCTGCGTTATCGTTTCCCCAATATTATCCGCATCTGTCAAAAATGGGGCATTAATGTGTTTGAAGATGTGATTCCCGTCGCCCCCGCCGCTCACTATTGGATGGGAGGAGTGGCCACCGATTTAAACGCCCGCACTTCTCTACCCGGTTTGTATGCGATCGGGGAGGCGGCTAGTACGGGTGTTCACGGAGCCAATCGTTTAGCTAGTAATTCTCTCTTGGAATGTATTGTTTTTGCGGCAAGTTTAGCTGAAATAGGTCTAGAACCAGAAAACTTTCTGGGGGAAAGACCAGAAAAATCCCTAGAAATCGCAGAAAATTGGCAGGAAGAACAGGAATACTGGCAAAAAGTACGGAGAGAATTACCGATTTTAATGTGGGAAAATGCGGGAATTTGCCGATTTCAAAATGAGTTAGAAATTGCTATCCTACAGGTGCAACAGTGGAAACAACAGTTACAATCGTTAAAGATAGGCCAATTTCTTCAGAATCTTCTCCCCGACCAAGGACAATTATTTTTGCGTCCCTCGGTGCAGTTAGAAATGAGAATAGCGATCGAGACATTAAATCTTTTAGACATCGCCGACTTGATTCTGGAAAGTGCCTTATTACGAGCAGAAAGCCGAGGTGGTCACTATCGGGGCGATTATCCAGAAACTGTGGCTAATTGGCAATTCCACACGACTATTCAAGGTCGAAGGTGGCAAAAAAGTCCTGTGCAAGCTTAATTAAGCCAGTTTTTCACAGATAATCCCTAAGCACCGAATAGTGGAATCTATCCTCAATATTGGGAGCCGTGCCATCGGTTCCACGCTCACTGGGAGGCTTTTCCCAATCATCCTCGTCTATGACCTATCTCTGGATTTTGAGTGCTTTTCATTTACGGCTTTTAGGCTATCATACTTTTACCCTCCCCCCCCTAAACAGTTGCATTAATTCTATGATCAAACCCAATTTCCTATTTTTGTTAGCTATCAGTGTGAGCAGTTGGGGCCATTATTTTCAGGCTGTACCCAATGCTAACGCTCAAACTCCACCCAAGTTAGAGCAATCCCAAACTGTCGCTACTTACGATCATTTGATGAAAGCTGGTTACGAGGCCAAAACCCAAAAAAATTACCAACTCGCCCTAGAAAAATTTCAACAAGCTCTAGCACAACGTCCGAAGGATACATCTGCTCAAAATGCGATCGCTGAGGTACAGAAGTCTCTGGGTCAAACCGCTACCGCTGCCAAAGTCACCCCTGAAAACGAGACTTCTATTACGATCATTCCCCGAGTAATCACCCTGAAAATCTCGCTTGACCCAGAATTAGTAATGTTAATTGCTGGCTCAACCCTTTTATCTATCTCTTTATTGGGGGCTTTACTATCAATTTTCTTTCAATACCGTCCCAGGAACAAAGCCTCAAAACCCCGCAAAAAGACAACTTCCGTCAATCCGAACAACCCACTAGAAAACCTTTTTGGCAATACCTTTTTCTATGGGAACACCAAAACCAGCAGTAATATTAATGGCAATGGGGGAGGCGATTTAGATACTTCTTTGCCGGTACAAGCTACCTCCCGTATCCCCGGTGTGGATTTAATCCTGCGTTTAATTGAAAGTCTTCGCGATGACGATCCCCGTACCCGTAGGCGGGCAGTTTGGAAGCTGGCGCAGATGTCCGATTCTAGGGCAATGGAGCCTTTAGTCGATAGTATGGTGGATGGGGATTCCTACGAACGCAGTTTAACCCTAGAAGCCCTCGCTCAAATCTGTAGCCGCTCCCTACGACCGATGAACAAGGCTTTAGCTATCTCTCTTCAGGATAAAAATCCGCAGGTGCGGAAAAATGCTATTCGGGATTTAACCAGACTCTACGATGTAATGTCTCAGATTAGTCAATTAATTTGTCTTGCTCTCGATGATTCCGATGAGGAAGTACAAGAAACGGCGCGCTGGGCGATTAGACAGTTAAATCTGCAATTAACCCCTCGTTTAGTAGATATTGCTCCCCTAGAAACCACCGGTGAACCAGAAGATGATGACTTACAGGATACCGTCTTCACTGAGACCGCATCCAATGAGGTGCAAAATTGAGTCGAAAACTCTTATTTCTCTCGACTCCTCTGGGATTTTTGGGATCGGGGGGCGGCGGTGGTGTAGAATTAACCATTGAGAATCTCGCTCGCACTCTGACTAAGCAAGGGTATGCCGTGCGGGTAGTGGCTCCAGAAGCCTCGCAATTGCATGATATCCCCTTGATCACTATAGTGGGAAATGCCCGGATTTCTGCCCAAAGTCAAGGCCGGCAAGCCCCAATTTTAATGCCCGAAAATGCTGTTTTGGCCAATATGTGGCACTACGCCCAACAAGTACAAAATAAGTACGATTTAATTGTTAATTTTGCCTAGGATTGGCTCCCTTTTTATCTCACTCCTTTTTTTGCCACTCCCGTCGCCCATTTAGTCAGCATGGCTTCCGTTTCTTTGGCGATGGATCATAAGTAGTAGTGCAAAATTAATTTCCTAGTAAAGATAGGCAAAAGGCAAGAGGGGGTTAGATATGTGTAATTAATTTTGCTTAGGTACTTATTATTAAAAAAACCTACCGCAGTTTTCCCCATTTACTCGCTTTTCACACCGTCACCCAAGCAGAAACTTTCTCAATATCTCCCCCCTATCGCTGTTTGGCTAATGGTTTAGACGTATTTTTGTATCAGTTTCGCTCCGATCCCTCTTCCTGTCTAGCTTGGGTGGGACGGATTGCCCCGGAAAAAGCCTTAGAAGATGCGATCGCCGCTTGTCAACAGTTGGGCGTACCTTTACGGGTTTTCGGCCATATTTCCGATCCTCTCTACTGGCAAAATTGACAGGATATAGTTATTTCAAATAAGAACGAGACACTAGGCGACACAATAAGTACGAATAATTTCATCAAGGGTTGTCCCCACAGGAGCATACATTCTTGCCCTCTTTAATGCACTAAAATCATG